>NZ_JBJMLX010000303.1:0-17471 GCF_045805085.1 Niastella sp. | reverse complement strand
TCTGCCTTCTGCCTTCTGCCTTCTGCCTTCTGCCTTCTGCCTTCTGCCTTCTGCCTTCTGCCTTCTGCCTTCTGCCTTCTGCCTTCTGCCTTCTGCCTTCTGCCTTCTGCCTTCTGCCTTCTGCCTTCTGCCTTCTGCCTTCTTTTCTTATCTTTGGCTATGCTACAATCCTCCACATTAAAATTTCTTAAAGACCTCTCCAGGAATAATAACAAGCCCTGGTTTGATGCGCACCGCAAGCAATACGAAGATGCCAAAAAGGACTTTGAAACGTTTATCCAGGCTGTTATCGATAAACATGGTCTGAAAGACGAGACCATCCGCGAACAGGAAGCCAAAAAATGTATGTTCCGCATTAACCGCGACGTTCGCTTCTCAAAAGATAAATCGCCTTACAAAAACAATCTGGGCGCCAGCATCAACCGCGGCGGCCGAAAATCAGTCTTTGCCGGTTATTATTTTCATCTGGAACCGGGCCAAAGCTTTGTAGGCGGCGGCATCTGGATGCCCATGCCATCGGAAATGAAGAAGGTACGGCAGGAAATTGACTACTGTTACGATGAGTTCAGGAAGATCGTGCAGTCCAAGAAGTTCACTACCATTTATGGCGATCTGTATAAAGAAGAAGGCATCGGACTAAGCCGGGTGCCACAGGGGTTTGAAAAAGACAATCCTGCTGCCGAATATTTAAAGCTGAAAAGCTGGATCGCCATGCAATCGGTGAAAGATGCAGAGCTTACCGTTAAAGACCTTGTTAAAAAAACACTGGTGGCCTTTGAGACCCTGCAGCCAATGATACAATTTATAAACCGTTCTCTCGATAATGCCGAATAAGGCATGTAAAATAAAAAATGAGGAATGTTAAAGGTTTTACTTTTTCATTCCTCATTTTTCTTTCTTAATTCTTTATTTCAACAGTCCTTTCCCCATCAGGTACTCAGCGATCTGAACCGCATTGGTAGCAGCACCTTTACGCAGGTTGTCGCTAACGATCCACATGTTGAGGGTATTAGGCTGGGTCTCATCCCGGCGCAATCTACCTACAAACACTTCGTCTTTTTCATGCGCATCCATTGGCATGGGGTATTGCTGGTTAGCAGGATCATCAACCACTACCACACCTGGAGCTGTTTGTAACAGTTGTTTTACTTCAGCCAGTTCATAATCTTTAGAGAACTCTACATTCACGCTTTCGCTATGGCCGCCCATAACCGGAATACGAACGGTGGTCGCAGTTACGCGAATGGCATCATCGCCCATGATCTTTTTGGTTTCGTTCACCATTTTCATTTCCTCTTTCGTATAGCCATTATCGAGGAACACGTCGATCTGTGGAATAACGTTCAGGTCAATCGGGTATTTATAAGCCATGGGGTATTCGCCATTGGCGCTTTTCACGGCTTTATCGCGTTCGCCCATCAGCTGGTCAACCGCTTTTTTACCAGTACCGGTAACACTTTGGTAAGTAGATACTACAATACGGTTGATGTTATATTTTTTATGCAAAGGTTGCAAAGCCACTACCATTTGAATGGTGGAGCAGTTGGGGTTGGCAATGATCTTATCGGCCGCGCTCAATACATGTGCATTTACTTCAGGCACCACTAATTTCTTAGTAGGATCCATACGCCAGGCCGAAGAGTTATCTATAACTGTAATGCCGGCTTCTGCAAATTTAGGCGCCCACTCCAGTGACGTGCTGCCACCAGCCGAAAACAAGGCCACAGCAGGCTTTGCGGCAATAGCATCTGTCATGCTAACCACTTTGTACTTCTTTCCTTTGTACTCAACTTCTTTACCTACAGACTTTTCAGAGGCTACGGGCAACAATTCTGTAACCGGGAAATTACGCTCGGCCAATACCTGTAACATTTTGGTACCCACTAAACCGGTGGCACCTACAACCGCAACTTTCATGTTTTGCTCCTTTTGTTTTGTTTTTTTGGTTGAACACTCCCTTTTCAGGTAAGAGTGTTAAAATAAAAAAGCCTTCCCGTTTTTGGGGAAGGCTCCTGAATATGTTGGTATACAAAGTAGTCCTTAACCTTCCCCGTGTATGGAGCTTGTCTTGGTAGTCTTTGTATGTTTCTTTATCATTTGCATTTCGAGGGCCAAAATTAGTTCGCATTTGTTGTATGCCCAAATTTAATTTTTAACCTGTGCCGGGTTCAATGCTTAATTATTGAACCCAATTATTATCAATAATTAAGGTTAAGTGACAATAATTGCTTTATTCTATTTATATCTAATACATTTATTCCCCTGTTGGCCTGGCTCTGTTTAGATAGTATTAAATCTATGTATAACCATGATACTATCTGTTTTCCAACGCTTACTGCCCGCTTTGGGCTTCCTGTTCTATACAGCAGGTTCTTTTGCCCAGTTACCCAATCGCTTTGATGTGGTCATCGATGAATTACTGCCCGATCCATCGCCACCGGTTCAACTACCCAATGTGGAGTTTATTGAACTGAAGAACGTTTCTTCCACAGCATTTAATCTCCGTAACTGGAAACTAAGCGATGGCAGTACTACGGCAACTATATCTGCCAGCTTTACTTTAAAGCCAGATAGCTTTGTTATTGTTTGTCCCACCAGTGCAGTAACTATGTTTGCTACCTATGGCGCCACTATTGGTGTAAGCAGTTTTCCTTCCCTTAATAACGATGCTGATGTTATTGCACTGTATGCTGCTGATGGCAGACTGGTTCATGCAGTTGCCTATAACACCAGTTGGTACCAGAACGCCGTTAAAAGCGATGGCGGCTGGTCGCTGGAAATGATAGATACCAGGAATCCCTGCGCAGGTATCAATAACTGGAAAGCCAGTACCAGTAGCCTGGGTGGTACGCCCGGTAAAAAGAATGCAGTGAATGATAATAACAAGGACGACCAGCCACCAGCCCTGGTAAGGACCACTACCACAGACAGCATCACCATCTCCGCCATGTTTGAAGAACCAATCGATAGTGCGTCTGCTGCATTTCCGGGAAACTATAGTATTAATAATGGCATTGCGCATCCTGCCTCTGCCAGTGTTATCATGCCTTTGTGCACAGAAGTTATACTAAAGCTGGAAGCGCCACTGAATAGCAAAACGGTGTATGAGTTAATCGTGAACAATGTAAAAGATTGCGCCGGCAACGCTATCAATCAACTGAACACAGCCAAAGCAGGTTTACCGGCATTGGCCGATAGCCTGGCAGTAGTTATTAATGAGCTCCTTTTTAACCCGCCACCCAATGGCTTCGATTATATAGAAATTTACAACCGCAGTAATCAGGTAATCGATCTGAAACAATTGTACCTGGCCACCCGTAATGGCACTCATCAGTTAACTGGTATTTCACCGGTTAGCGCTGTTTCCTGGTTGTTATTCCCCGGCGAGTACCGGGTGCTTACTGAAAACAGGTTGTGGCTACAACAACAGTACCTTATTAAAGATCCTTCTTTAATTATTGAAGTGCCTGCACTTCCCTCAATGCCTGATGATAAAGGCACCGTTGTGCTGATGAATATGCAGGGCGCTGTTGTTGATGAGCTGCAATATGATCACAGCTGGCATTTCGGACTGGTAAATGATGAAGAAGGCATAGCGCTGGAACGCATCAACTACAACCTGCCAACGCAGGATAAATCGAATTGGTCGTCTGCCGCTTCCACGGCAGGTTTTGGTACCCCTGGCTACCCTAATTCCCAACTGATGGGCGATGCCCAGGTAAAGGGACAGGTAATTATAAGTCCCCCGGTTTTTTCGCCAGACAACGATGGGTTCAATGACTTTGCCGTGATCGATTATCAATTGTCTGAACCCGGGTTTGTAGCCAATATCCGCATTTATGATGCCAATGGCCGCATGGTTCGGTACCTGGCTCAAAATGCTACATTATCTTCCACGGGACGCTTCCGTTGGGATGGGTTAGATGACAAATTGAATAAGCTGCCCATCGGCACCTATATAGTATTAACCGAACTATTTAATGGTCAGGGCAGGAAAAAGAAATTCAAGCAGACTGTTACGCTGGCGAGGAGACTTTAAGGCTTTGTTACAGAAAACCAAAATCATTTAGCCATTATAATATCCAGAACAAAATGAGTAAATTTGAGAAATTGATGCAGAAGCTGCTTTCTGGTTTTTCAGATAGAAATATGGACTTTGACGAATTGAAATCTATATTATCAAAATTGTAATTCGACTAAATAATAAAATTAAGTCATAATATTTATTTCAAAGAAGGCATCGATGAAATTATTAATATTCAGCCTTCAAATGGAAAAGCCAAGCCCTACCAGGTAAAACAGGTAAGGGAGTTGATTATTAAGTATAAACTAATGTCAAATGAAGGAAAGTAAATACGAAATAATTATATACTGGAGCAAAGAGGATAATTCTTTTATTGCTGAAGTGCCCGAACTTGCTGGTTGTATGGCCGATGGCAATTCATACATGGAAGCATTACAAAATGTACAGGTTGTAATTAGTGAATGGATAGAAACTGCACTTTCTGTTGGGCGTACTATCCCAGAACCCAAGGGTAAGTTAATGTATGCCTGATAAATCCTTTCAAAAATAAAGAGAAACCCCTGCCACTACAATGACAGGGGTTTCTCTTTATTTTAATTCTTTGGGGCTGTCTTTCAAACCAGTTCAATATCAAAATTCACCAGCTCAACGAATTGTTGAATGCGGTTATCGATGTCGGCGCGGGTGATCTCTTTCAGGCGTTGTGGACCAAATTTCTCCACGCAGAAAGATGCCATTGCCGATCCTACTATAATGCCCGTTTTCATGTTATCAAACGAGATGTCTTTAGTGCGGGCGATATGACCGATAAATCCACCAGCAAAGGTATCGCCGGCGCCTGTGGGGTCAAATACGTCTTCGAGTGGTAAGGCGGGTGCAAAAAACACCTGGTCGCCATGGAATAACAGGGCGCCATGTTCCCCTTTCTTAATGATCAGGTATTTGGGTCCCATTTTCAGAATTTCCTTGGCAGCTTTTACCAGCGAGAACTGGGCGCTCAACTGGCGCGCTTCGCTGTCATTCAGCATCAGCACGTCCACTTCTTTCAACACGGCTTCCAGTTCGGGCATAGCGGCTTCCATCCAGAAGTTCATGGTATCCATCACAATCAACTTTGGACGCGTCTTCATCTGTTTGATCACGCTCATCTGGATCTTGGGATCGAGGTTACCCAGCATCAGGAACTCTGCGCTTTGGTAAGACTCGGGCACTTTAGGATCAAAGTCCAGCAATACATTCAGATCGGTAACCAGTGTATCGCGGCTGTTCATATCCAAATGGTACCGGCCACTCCAGAAAAATGATTTTTTGTCGGGCACTACTTTAACGCCTTCCAGGGTAACTCCTCTTCTTTCCAGCTCCTGCATTTCATCTTTGGGGAAATCGAATCCCACGATAGAGATTTGCTGAATCGGTTGAACAAAATTACTGGCGGCATAGGCTACATAAGTGGCAGATCCGCCTACAATAAGGTCGGTTTTGGCAAAAGGCGTTTCAATTGCATCAAAGGCCATGGTGCCCACAACGATCAAAGACATAAGTTAATTTTTAACCCCTGTAGCCCATCCTAATCAGGAGGCACCGGGTGGATAGTTAAATTATAATGAAGGATTCAGGTGAAAGCGCTGCAAATGCCTGCTTCCGGCTGAAAGCGGGTGGTTGCGGCGTGCAAACCTACGCGAAATTTTGGATGTGTTGAAACAACCAGCCGGTTTTGGCTGACTATTTATTAACTTGCCGCCATCTGTTACGCTCGATCACTGGCGACTTGTATTAATATATACAGCGCTCAACTACATGAACTACTGCATCCGTTCCACGGCTGCCATGATTATGACCCGCTTACAGCACTACTGCCCACTTAGTGTTATTGCCTGTTAATCGTTAGCAGGTTAATTTTATTTTTTTACCTGTAATTATGTAAATTACACTAACAATTGTTAGCATTATATTATCTTTGACCCCCGATTCATATGGCTAAAATTAAAAGGAACAGAAACGGTACACGTAAAGACGTAATTATCGCCAAAGCAGCCAAGCTGTTTCGCGAAAAGGGTTTCAGCGCCACTTCCATGCGCGACCTGGCCGAACATGTAGGCGTAGAGGCCGCCAGCCTGTACAACCACATCAGTTCAAAAGCCGAGATATTGCAGGAGATCTGTTTTAAAACGGCTAACAATTTCATGTCGCACATTGAGGAAGTAGACGCCAATCCCAACAAAACCGCCATTGAAAAAATACAGGAGATCCTTCGGTTCCATATAAAGCAAATGCTGGATAATTATGAAGAGGTATATGTAAGCGACCGGGAATGGAAACACCTTACCGATCCTTATTTATCTAACATGCAAAGCCAGCGCAGAGCCTACCGGCAACGCATTGCTTTGGTTATTGAAGAAGGAATTCGAAAAGGAGAAATAAAACCAATTGATGCACCCACCGCAGTTTTGATTATGCTGCATGCTGTAAGTGGTATTGAAAGCTGGCACCGCAGTAAAAAGAAAATTGCCGGCGAAGTACTGGAAGATAATATGGTGCAGATACTGGTTGATGGTCTTCGTAAACAAGCATAGTTTTTCACTAAAAATTCGCCCTTTTGGCTACGCATTTTCATCAATTGACGATTGCTGATATCAGAAAAGAAACGCCCGATTGTGTGTCTATCGCATTTGAGGTGCCTGATGATCTAAAAAACGACTACCTGTTCAAACATGGCCAAAACCTCACCTTACGTACTGTAATAAATAACGAAGAGGTTCGCCGCTCGTATTCTATTTGTAGTTGTCCGGCCGAAAATGAATTACGCGTAGCCATTAAAAAAGCCCCTTACGGCAAGTTCTCCAGCTGGGCCAATAATATGCTCAAAAAGGGCGATGTAGTTGAAGTGATGCCGCCCACCGGCACGTTTTTTACCGAACTAAATCCAGTCAATAAAAAGAAGTACCTGGCTGTTGCCGCAGGTAGTGGCATTACGCCGGTGATCTCCATAATAAAAACAACCTTGCTAACCGAGCCCAACAGCTCGTTTACGCTGGTATATGGCAATCAGCACCGGACCAGCATTATTTTTAAAGAACAACTCGAAGCTCTAAAGAATAAATACATCAACCGGCTGGCCATTCATTATTTGCTGAGCCGCGAACAAACCGAAGCGGTTATTTATTCAGGTCGCATTACAGAGGAGAAATTATCCTTGCTGGGCGAAAAGCTCATCGATGTGCAAGGGATGGATGACATCTTTATTTGCGGGCCCGAACAAATGATCTTTACAGCGAAAGGCTGGCTGGAACAACAGGGCATCGATAAGAAGAAGATCCACTTTGAACTGTTCACTACGCCGGGAGAGAAGACCGAAGGCAGAAGGCAGCGGGCAGAAGGCAGAAATGAAGAAAGCACTAGTGAAAAAAGCAAGGTTACGGTGAAATTGGATGGAATTTCATTTGATTTTGACCTGCCTTACGGTGGCGAAACTGTTCTGGAAGCTGCCTTACAACAGGGCGCCGATCTGCCCTTCTCCTGCAAAGGCGGCGTTTGCAGCACCTGTAAGGCCAAGTTATTGGAAGGCAAGGTTGATATGGACACGAACTACGCCCTGGAACAGGAAGAAGTAAACGCCGGTTATATCCTTACCTGCCAAAGCCACCCCCGCAGTGAAAGAATAGTCATTGATTTCGATGTTAAATAGGCAAAAAATTATCAACATCCCCAGCCGGCTGGCAAAATTGTCAATTTCCGTAGCTCCCCAACCTTATCTTCGCGGGCTCAAAAACAGGTTATGACCGGAATTGATAGTGTACAGCTGGAACAGGTGATCGTTCATAAAGTGGGTAACCCCTCCCGGGGCGAAGACTTAAAACTTTCTATTAACCCACTCACCCTGAACGACGAAATGGTAAGGGGCCTGCTTACCAAATATTTCCTGGGACCATTTAATGAAAATGAGTCTTATCATTTTACCCACCTCAGCGACGTAAATATGAACGAGGTGTATACTTTCGTTCGTAAGATCTTCGAGGATAGGGAAAGCTTTACCGAGCAATCTGTTTTACTGGCGCAATTCCTATACAGCAAATCAACCCACGTTAAAGTAAAAGAGGGCGAGTTGTATGTAGTAAAGTTCGACAATGTACCTTATGAGGGCGATTTCATCAGAGCAGTTGGGATCTTCAAATCAGAAACCAAAGAAACCTTTCTGAAAGTATTTCAACATGGTCCAAGTTGGGAAGTGATACAGGAAGAAGGCGTAAACATCAACAAACTCGATAAAGGCTGCCTGATCTTTCATACCAACACCAACGAAGGATTTAAGGTATGCGTGGTTGATGCTACCAATAAACAAAACGATGCGCAATACTGGGTTACCGACTTTTTACAGGTAACACCCTATGCTGATGACTATCACAATACCGATAAATACCTCAGTCTTTGCAAGAGCTTTATCACCAACGAGTATCCCGAGAAATTCGATGTTTCTAAAAGCGACCAGATAGATATGCTGAACCGCTCTATGGAATATTTTAAAACTAAAGAGAATTTCAGTATCGATGAGTTTACCAATGAAGTGATCCATCACCAGGAAGTGGTTGATACTTTCATGGACTATAAAAAGAACTTTGAATCGGCCCGCAATTTTGAGATCCAGGATGAGTTTGCCATTCACGTGTCGGCAGTAAAACAACAACAGCGCGCTTTTAAAACCGTACTAAAGCTCGATAAGAACTTTCACATCTATATTCATGGCCGCCGCGATCTGATAGAGAAAGGAGTTGATGAAATGAGCGGGAAGAAATACTATAAACTTTTCTTTGATGAAGAGAGTTAATGCAAGTTTATTAGTTATTTCAACGCTTTAAAAAATCGTTCTACATCCAACACCTCTGCAGGTGTTAGTATTTCGTTATTATCATATTTAGCTTTCAAAAAAACCACCCGTTTGTGCTCGGGGTATTTTGCCAGGATGGCCTCCATCAGCTGACCAACCCGTTCGTCTTTCTCATACATGGGCTTGGGTGGGGGCGGCGCTGATTTATACCGGGTAGGCCGTTTCAGGATCATCGCTTCCAGCGTGGCCAGTTTGGCTACCGGAATCGATTTTACCTTCTGCGATTTGTTATATATTCCTTCCAGTTGTTTCTTACTTAACCCACCGCGCTCCTGGTATTGCTGATACAGGCTTTGCACAAATGTTGAATGCGGTTGTGCAATAAGCAAAGCTTCCAGTACATCCTTCACCACATCTACATCTATTTTCTTCCGGTTCATATTATTCTGTTTCCTTATTTCTTTTCAGGTAGGGGTTGCCGTTTTTTGCCCCCACGCAATCGATTGCTTCCCTGCAAAGGTAATCTGTATTATGATGTAATCATTAAATGCAGGCCCAGTGCAGGTTTTTGCGGCTATAAAGTCCTGAAATATCGCAAACTTTTGCAACATACAAAGTAAATTCGATCACACCTGCTAAAATAACCTACCATGAAACATTTACTAACAGTTTATCTGGCCTGTATGCTATGCATGGCGGGCAAGGCCCAACATGCACCAAAACGGGAATTCAGGGGCGCCTGGATAGCCACCTACACCAATATCGACTGGCCCAATCGCTCCCAAACTCCTGCCCAACAACGGGCCGCTTTACTCACCATCCTCGATCACCACAAAGCTACGGGTATAACCGCCCTGTTTATCCAGGTTCGCAGCCAGTGCGATGCCCTATATGCCAGCGGCATCGAACCCTGGTCTGCCGACCTTACCGGTACCCAGGGCAAAGCTCCCGACCAGCTCTGGGATCCTATGCAATTCGCCATTGAAGAATGCCATAAACGCGGCATTGAATTTCATGCCTGGTTAAATCCATACCGCTCTGCCGGTAACTCAAACAGCATTCCCAACTTTGCCGCCAACCACGTTACCAAAACGCATCCCGAGTGGCAGCTAAGCCAGGGCACCCTGCGCATTCTTAATCCCGGCCTACCAGCAGTTCGTGATTATGTTACCAGCGTTATCACAGATATTGTACACCGTTATGATGTGGATGGCATTCATTTCGATGACTATTTTTATCCTTCCCCACCGGCAGCAGGTACAGCGCCCTTCAACGATGACTCTTCTTATAATGCCGATCCCCGCGGCTTTACCGTGCGCGCCGACTGGCGCCGGGACAATGTAAACCTATTGATCGAACGGGTGTACGACAGCATTAAAACCATAAAACCCTGGGTAAAGTTCGGCGTATCGCCTTCAGGCATTTATCGCAACAGCACCAATCCCGATATCGGTTCCGCCACCAGCGGTCTGGAGCATTATACTTCTTTATATGCCGATACGCGCAAGTGGTTACAAAAGGGCTGGCTCGATTATCTGTGTCCCCAGGTATATTGGTACATCGGGCAACCCGGCGCCAATTATGGCGTGGTTGTTCCCTGGTGGAATAACAATGCCTACGGCCGTCATATTTACATCGGGCTGGCTGGTTATAAAGTAAATGACCCCGCCCAGGGCGTTAACTGGGCCAACCCCTCCATGATCCCGAATGAAGTAAGATTGAACCGCTCGCTACCCAATATTTATGGTGAAGCAGTTTATAACACCAATAGTTTGCGCAGCACTACCAAACTGGGCTTTCGTGACTCACTGCGCTTGTTTTCTATAACAAACCTGCCTTACTGCCCAGCATGCCATGGCGCGATAGTATTGCGCCCGATAAACCCATTAATGTAACCGCGGTAAAATATGGCAACGATTCTGTTGGGCTACACTGGACCAAACCCCTTGCCAGCGATGAGTTGAACAAGGCCTGGCAATTTGTGATCTATCGTTCTACAAACCCGGTGGTTGATACCAGCCTGGCAGAAAATATGCTGTACATTACCACCGACGACACAACCGCCTTTACCGACACCTCATTTACCCCGGATAGCACTTATTATTACGTGGTTACTACCACGGACAGGTTTCATAATGAAAGCGGCGCCTCTAACACCGTTTCCACGCTGCCGCCTGCTATTGCCTGTCCGGCCGATACTATGCTGGTGCTGAATTCAACCTGCGCGGTAACATTGCCCGATTTCACTTCGCAGGTAACTGTACAGGCATCATCGCCCGTTACCATTATACAAACACCAGTAGCAGGAAGTATAATTAATGGCCAGCAGGATACCCTGATCACTATTATTGCAACAGATCTTGCGGGCAATGCCGACACCTGTTCTTTCCATGTAAGAACAGTTGACCACGAAGCGCCATTGATCACCAGCATCACGGCTACACCCGCCACTTTATGGCCGCCGAATCATACCATGCGCGATGTTACCATCGACTATACACTTACCGATAATTGCGGTCCTGTTACAGCTTCATTAACTGTTACCAGCAATGAGCCAGCCGCTAATTATTTTGAACCTGACTTTGTGGTGGTGGATGCGCATCATGTGAGATTGCGTGCCGAGAAGTCGCATCTCACTAAAGACAGGATCTATACCATTGCTATCACTGCTACGGATAGCGCGGGAAATACAAGCGCCGGTTCCACCACAGTTACCGTGTCGAATCTGCCTGGTGAGGATGATGGTATCTTAACAGTGAAGGCATTCCCGAATCCTTCTCCTGGCCAGTTCATCATTATGACGCTGAGTACCTCACCCAAACCGCTCAGCATTTCTGTAACTGATAATTCGGGTAAACTGATTGAAGCAAGGAGTGGATTGCCGGCCACCGGCTTATTCTTCCTGGGCGACAGTTATGTAGCGGGTATTTATTATTTACAGGTAAAACAAGGGAATAGTAAACAAACTATTAAGCTCGTAAAGCTATAATTTAAAAGGGTGGGCCTTATGTGGTCCACCCTTTTTTTAAATTTATACCAGCGCTACTTCCTCTACCTTCTCTTTCAACTCTTTTATGGTCATATTATACAGTACGCTGTGGCGGTTTTGTACACGCTGTACCAGGTGTACGTGGGCTATAAAGTTTTGAACGATGGCAATTTTATCACTGGGCGTTACCACCAACAACTGCAGGTGCAATTGTTTACACAGCTCCATCAGGTAGGTAGCTTTTTCTTCATCCTGGTTACTGAAGCTTTCATCCACCGCAATAAAGCGGAGGCTCCGGCTGTTCTTCCCTTCACGCGTAATACCAAACTGGTAGGCAATAGCGCTACACAAAATGGTATATGTTAACTGTGCTTTTTCACCACCCGATAACTGTCCCATCTGGCGATAGGTTTTCTTTATCTCATCGGTATTGCGGAATTTCTCATCGGCCCAGAATTCAAACCAGTTACGCACATCCATTACCTTGTTGCGGTAGCTTTCATTTTTATCCAGCTCATCAATCAACGGTTGTACTTTCTGCGTAAAGTGTTTCGACTTTTCTTCAAAACTGCTTTGTTGCCAGTTGGCGGCTTGCGGCAATGCATCGAGCAAACGGCCTCTGAATTCTTTTATATCCGTTCCGGAAGGCACAGGTCTTTTTCCTAATTGAATATAGGTATCGGGCAGGCGGTTGAAGTTAATACCGCCCAACGATTGATTCAACCGGGTTACACTGTTATTGATATCGCGCTCCCATCTTTCCATTTCTTCATTCAGTCCACCGATCTTGTACGTAATGGTATCGTTGATGAAGCTTTCAAAATCGCGTTTGTATTTGGGCAGATTCTCATGCACCAGTTTGGCCAGCCAGTCGATGTACTCATTGGCATAGCCCGCATCTTCGGGCAGGTGTTGTACATCGCCATCCCACTCGGGGGAGAATCTACTCTTTAATTCGGTAGAAGGGTTCTTGATGCGGTTGATACATTTGTTCAGTTGCGTTTCCTCCTTGTGCAGCTCGTCCCTTTGCTTTTCATGCAAACGCGTTTGCTTTGCCTTCAACCCTTCGTACACTTCATCGATATTCTGCAGGGTAATAACCGATAGCAAGGCAGCCTGTTGCTGCTGAAATTGTAACAATCCGTCTTTATCGCCTTCACTGATATGCTGTAACAATGGTTGCAAAACCTCCTGTTGTTCATTGTATTGTTGAATGCGGTCTTTTAACCGGGTCTCATCAATCAATAACTGACCGCGCTGACTTTCTGCTTCATCTCTTTTTTGTTGAATATCTATCAACTGCGCTTTTAAATTATCCAGGTCCTTATTGGCTTTGCGCAACCCGTTTATCTGCTCCTGCAACTTATGAATGCCGCGTTGAATGCCCGCCATATCCAGTTCGGCAAAACCCTTGTGTTCGCGAATGCGGGTAATGGCATAGAACTGCTTTTGCAGCCTGTCGCCTTTGCTTTTACATTTCTCCAGGGTTTCATTGGCTTTTACAACCAGGTCGGCAAACTGGTTCCTCCGCTTTATCAGGAAGTCTTTTTTCTTCTCATTATTCCAACCCATTACATATTTACTGGGATCATGCTTCCCGTTCCGGTCGTCTTTTTCATGCCGTGATCTGTTTTTGACCAGTCCGTTCAACGTGATAGCTTTCTCGTAACGGTCCAATGTTTTTTCATCGGTGATACAAACATGGTCAAACTGCCGGATGATCTGTTGTTCCACCCAGCTGCTTAACGGGCTGTCAGGGTGAAACTCCAGTTTCTCATACACCGTGTCCCTTTCAGGGTTCTGGATCATTGGATTATCGGTCACGTGCTCGTACACCAACCGCATACCCAGGTGGTTATTGTTGATGTACTTGTTTACTTTCTTGTAGTATTTATCAGGCACCAGCAGCCGAAGCGAGAAGGTGCGTAATAACTTTTCCAATGCCGGCTGCCATTCAGTGCAGTCTGACCGCACCTGCATCAATTCACCGATGTATGGAAGGTCGTTTTGATCGAGGTTCAAAGCGTCGCATAATTGTTTGCGCACACTAATGAGGTTGCCTGGCATGTTGTTCTTACTATGCAGCAGGTTATTCAGTTCGTCTTCCACTTTCTTCTTATCTGCATCTGATTTCTCTTTAGCACGCTTGGCGCCGTATTCATCTTCTTCGTTCAGGCGTTGTTTGGTTTCCAGCTCCAGCCTTTTGCGATTGGCCTCCTTTACTATGCGTTGGTAGGTGGCTTCATCGGCAGGCTGTTTTTCTTCCAGCTGCAACTCTTCGCACCAACTGGCAAACTGGGCCAGTTCCTGTGTGGCCTCCTGTTTTTTCAACTCCAGGTCCTGCACATCTTTTTCCAGTTGTTGCATGCGCTGGCCGGCCTTGTTCTGATCAATCTGGTTTTTAATAACCCGTTCTTCCTCCTGCAACTGGTCGTAGGTTAATTTAACGATCTGTTGCTTTTGCTGAATGTCTTTTATGCTGGCATCGCTTTCTTCTATAGCCTGTTGTAATAATTCATTGCGGGTAAAGCTGTTCCAGATCCTGGCAGTTTGCAGCAGTTGTTCGCTTTCCTCAATTTCTTTCTTCAATGTATTGTACGCCGTGAAATGCTGCTCAATGGGCTGTAACAGTTTTATCTGTTCTTCGGCTTTTTCAATATTGCGGCGCGCATCCAGCAGGGTGGCCAGGTGTTTCTTCAGGTCCTGGAACGATTCCTCCATATTGCGCGGTTCCAGCATATGGGTGCGAATGAACTCATCGAGATTACCCAACACTTTAATACCAACAGTCTGGTTAAACAGTTGCAGCGCCTGTACGCTTTGCATGCCTAATACGTGCACCAGTTGCTGGGCGTATTTGCTGGCTGCATCGAACCACTCAATTTGTTTACGGCTGCCTTTATTGTATTTCTGATCGAGCGCTTTTTTCCACTGGCCATTCAGGTCAAATGGTTTAAAGTCTTCATCGATGCGTAAGGCTTTATGCGCAATGCCAAACAACCTTCGCATATCGCCACCTGAAAAGTAGCGTACCTGAAAAAGGGTAACGGCCTGTTCTGCTTCATTGGCAAAATGCGCCAGCAGAATGCTATAGGCTTCGTCTTTATTTTCGCGCAGGTACAGGGTTTTTAACGAACCGGTGCTTTCACTGTTCATAGAACCATAGCCGCCCATTACATAGGACTCCTCGGTACGATCGCCTTTTTTTTCACTCCCACTACTCTGGTTGTAAAAACGATACCGTTTCTCCGGCACTATCAACGTAAGCAAGGCATCCACAAAAGTGGTTTTACCGCTTCCGTTGGCGCCGGTGAGTAAACTGGTTTCCCCCATGGGACGGATGCTATGCACCACATCATCAAAGGTTCCCCAGTTGAATATTTCCATGTATTGTAACCGAAATCCACTCTTTTGACTATCAGTACTAAAAACGCTTAACTGCATACTTGTTACTCCTGATTTTAACTACAACTATTGTTCTTGTTGAACCGCTTCTACTGTTTCTGTTTCTTTTGTTTCCTTATGCCGTACCAATTGCTGGTAGAAATGATCCAGCTCTTCGCTGCTCACTTTTGCTTTGATAATTTTTTTTATGCGGAACTTTTGTTCATCGGCCAGCTCGCTTGTTTCTGTTTTATCCAGGAACCCATTCTCCTCGGCTTTATCTATCAGCCTGTCGATTTCCTTGAGGAACTTTACCCGGCTGGCGTTTTCTTTAAAGAACAATTCGGCGTATTCTTTTATTTCGCGGCGCTTTTTTATCAGTTCGCGGTTGGTGGCTTCGCCTACTTCAAACTCGGCCATCATTTCGCGCAACAACACCAGCATCACACTTTCTTCATAAGTAAGCGCCCTTCTTTGGATCCATGATACGGGATTCTCATCTTCTTCAAACGGATAATGCTTGATATAGGCATAGCCATCCTGTTCATCGAGAACAAGGGCTAACCCCAACTGCAGCAGGAAACCAGTTAGTTCCACCTTGTACTGGATCAGCTTTTCCCAGGTGCTTTTCTCTACATATTCAACAGGCCCCTTCAGTAGTTTTATAAATACAGATGTATAGGGTAATATTCTTTGCTGAGCGCTCATATCGGTTATTTACTAAATAATAAATAGGGAACTTCTACAAATTTGGTTGCAGCTTCATCTAACGGAATATGCTCACTGGTATTATGGATCACCTGTACGCGGCTTGCTTTATCGCGCAGAAAACCAAAATAACTTACGATCTCTGCTATGCCGTTCTCCAGCGGTTGTTGTTCCAGCACTTCTTTCAACGTGGCTGTTTGCTTTTTTTGTAATGCATGCTCCACCTTTTGCCATAATCTTTTTTTATCTACATGGGTAACGTTCATCATCCGGCCGAAGCGATCAGGATCGGCGATCTTTTCGCTGGCGGCTGATGGCTGTTTTACGGCTATCACTGCTTTTTTTTGTTCAAACAGCAGCCGCCGTTCCATCAGCATTTTTACTTCCACCCCTTCATCCAAACTGATACCAGCCTTTACGTCTTCCTCTTCCATCAAATCAAAGATCAGCTCCTTGATGTTCCCGATCTGGTGACGCAGGCGCTTGTGGCGGGCAATTTCTTTTTCAGAAATAATGCGGCTCAGTTTTTCTGCCATCTTATCATTGGCATCGTATACTGTTTTGCCCTGTTCTAACAATAAGGATTTTATATTCTCCAGGAAATGAACATCCGTTTCAATTCCCCGGTCTTTTAACAGGTCGAGCAATTGTTCTGTCAGCTCTTTCCAGTCGCTTTGACCGGCACGGGAAATAAGGAAATCCCAGAACGAATAAAAGCTTTTACCCTGGTTGCTGTTACGCAGCGCATCATACGCTGCAAAGGCAAAGCCCACGATGGCGCCTTTGTTCTGTTCGGCTTTGGTGTGTTGTTCAACAATGGCGCGGTGGATCTGTTTGAAGTTGTCTTCCACCTCCCTGAAATCGCTGATGAGCTCATAACAAAGACGGGTAAAGAGTTCCAACCGCTCCTGTACCTGTGCATTGCTGTAGTTATCGGGGGCCACACCCAGTTCTATAGCTTTGATCTCTTTATCAATTTCTGCGCGGCGGTCTTTTAACATCTGTAACCGTTTGGGCCGGTCATCTTCAGTTTTTTCAACTATATCCTGCAGGGAGTTAAACAGTAATTTAAACCGGCTTTCGGTGCCTACGTGGTTACGCGCCTGCAGGGTGAGCATCCATTGAAATACTTTTTCGGTATGGGCGCTCAACTGGTATTGAATATTACCTTCCGCATCCTGCAGGTCCTGCAGAATTCTTTTTTGCACCCAGTTCAGAATGTATTTACGGCTGCGGGTTTCTTCGTCTTCCCCGAAAATGATTTTGGCTTCCTCAAAATCCTCGGTGCCGTCTTCCTGGTGCGAAAGTGTTTCGGATAATAATTGAATTAATATGTCTTCCCCAATAACAAACCGGTTCTCCTCCTTATATACATGGTAAAGAAAGGGTAAATACCAACGGGCGCTCCTGGAACGGAGCATTTGTATGGCAGGATTCGCAGTCAATAAGTACAATAAATCTTCCTGTTTCATGGTCACAATTCCTGTAATGGTTTTCAGGCATACAGCAGGGCGTAAAATAGGGCATTTATTCAAATTCCCTCC
>NZ_JBJMLX010000302.1:0-23342 GCF_045805085.1 Niastella sp. | reverse complement strand
TATTAAAGAACCGGCAAGGAGATACAGCTTCCGCATACAAAGAATTTATACCAATATTAGGTGCATTTGGTAAGAATCAAAAACCGGCAGTGTAAAAGGCAGAAGGCAGAAGGCAGAAGGCAGAAGGCAGAAGGCAGAAGGCAGAAGGCAGAAGAAATGCCGGCGGCGCAAGGTAATTTAATCTCAACAGTCGCGAACCATTCACGATTGCCGATTCACGATTGATCCTTTTTATTTTGCTGCAGTTAAGTCGTGCAAGGCGGCTTCAAGTCGCTGTTGTAATACCTCGTATTCTGTATAACCCGATGCCAGCAGAATAAACTTCAATTCGTTCACCTGCAATAATACCTGCGGATACCCTTTTACCTGTAACTGTTTACAGCTATCGAATTCATCATATGCTTTTTCTTTATAGGAAGGGTCTTTCAACAGGTTATAAAACTCATCAACGGGGATTGCATACTTTTCCAATAAATGACGGTAGGCTTCGTTGTCATCGAGGTCGCGGCCTTCAAATTGTAAAGCATATTGCAGGTCGGCTGCAAAGGCCACCTGTTTATGAGGATAGTATTCTTTGAATACGCATAAGGCAATGGCTGGTTTTTCAGAGTTGGGGAACCAGTCGCTCAGTTCTGGGTTTTTGAGATGCCAGAGAAAGTCTTCACCAAATACAGCGCCTGTAGCTTCTGTTACTGCTTTACAATTATTTAAAAAGTAATCAGCCATTACGCTTATTGGCTTTGGTGTTTCAGTCAGGATCATACCGCCTGAAAGTACTTCAAATTGTACCTGGTTGCTATACGCTGCAGCTATCCGTTCCATAATGGGGCTGAATGCATAACACCAGTTGCAATAAGCATCGTAGCAATAAAAGATTACCGGGTTCATATATAATGTGAAATTACAGTAATCCTTTTAATTTTAATAAAAACGGCTATCTATGCAAAACACAGATAGCCGTTTCCGATAGCAGTAAGATACTATTTTTTACTTCTTTCGTTTCCTGTAAATAAGAATGGCTTCTTCGGTAATATTGACACCGGTTTTTACCAGTCCTTTCAGGGTAAGTATATTTTCATCAACACCTATTACGACAAAAACCTTAGCGTCATTGCCAGTAACATCATTCAACTTTAATACAGTGGGCCGTCTTTCATCAACCACTCTTTTACCTAATTCGTACTTCACTTCTTTAACCAGCTCTTCTTTAAGGTTCCACCGGTATTGCTTTGTTTCATTGGTGCATCCGCTTTTGGAAGTACCTAAATAAGTTTTAGCACTGTAATCGGGGAACAATTCTATTTGCTGGTCTTTTCTGCATTCATCAAATTCCCAAAAGGCATCGGATGAACGATAGCCGTCTTTATTGAGATCAACTGGTTTTTTGAATTTAACAGACTGTAGTACCCACAAACCCGTAAACTGAGAGGTGTCGTATTGGGCGTATAGTGTGTAAATGAAAAAAAAGCAAACTACGCATGAAGCCAAAATTCGTTTCATAGTATAAGATTAAGGGTATAGTTTACAGAAACGAGTTTCTATAAAAAGAACGCCGAAAGATCAAAAATATTTCTGGTAAAGTGAAATGTTTACTTAAAAAACACCTTTAGCAATCATTTACTAATCAATACTTCCAGCAATATTTTTGCAGGCGGCCATAATTCTTTTACAAAAACATCAAAACTTGCTTTACCCTTAATATTATGGGGAAGATTTTGCCAGATCTTTTCATCCCTAGCAATTAATTCCAGTTAGAGAATGTGGTCATTGGTAAATCCTTCCAAAACGATGAAGCGGCCAGGGATGAGATGTTCAAATTGCATAATATACTACTGGAAGTGTTACAGGTGTTTATAACTTATTTACAGATTGGCTCAATTGGCAGACATAAAAAAGTCCTCCCGGGTTAACGAGAGGACTGCAAAGTAAGTTTACGTTTATTTTAGAAGCGTCTGCTCGGACGGCTACCGCCATTACCACCGCCACCTGAACCTGATGAGCCACCGCGACTTGGAGGGCTATAGGTTCTTGATGGACCACCGCCACCAAAGTTTCCGCCGCGTGGGGATGAAATATTGCCTTGTGGTTGTTGCATCGGTCTGCTTACTCTTGGCTGGTCGAAACTACGATTGCTTCCTCCCCAACCATTCCCTCTGGTTTGGTTTGGCATATCGAACGTGCGTTGGGGGCGGTTGCCTGATGGATCATAATTTCCTTGCACTGATCTGTTGGGCATCTGAAAACGATCGGAACGAGGCTGGTTAAAATTACGGTTGGTATTTGAAGGAGGGCTTACCCTGTTTGGAGTGGATGGGGCATTAAACCTGTCATTGTTACGTGGGTTACTCCAGGTTCTGTTATTTGATGATCCACCGAAATTTCTGTTACTGGGGTCAACCCGGTTGTAACTCCGGTTATCGTTATAACTTCTGGTACTAAAGCGGTTATTGTTTGCATAATTTCCGCGGTTATAGTTATTACCACCATAAGAAGAAGCATACCGATTGCCCGTATAAGGCCTGTTATAGTTATCATAAGTTCTTGTTACCACACCGCCTCTGTTACGATAGATATTCGTATTGGAATAATAATTATTTACAACAGTTACATTAGAATGGCTACGGTAAGCATAATAGCTGTTGCGGCCATAGTAACCACTGCGGTAGTAGTATGATGGTCCATAGTAGCAGGGACGATATACCCGTGGGCCCCACCAGCCACCGCAACCCCAATACCCCCAGGGATATGCATTACCAAAGCCAATGCTTACATTAAACCAGTCGTAACCAAAGCCAACACCAAAGCCCCAACCAAACCAGGGATTATAGCGGATACCGAATCCCCAGGTGTATGGGCGTGGATAATAATAACGACCGTACCAGGGACGATAGTAATAACCGGTTCCATATACTACTGTTGGTCCGTATACATAAGCATTTAAATAACCTGGAGTATAACCCATGTATACATAATCAGGTGTTACATCATAAATGTCTACGTATTTCATGTAATACACCGGGTAACGTGGTGGAATAAGTGCCACTGCTGCAGGACGGGTTACACTAACTACCCACGGACCTGCGGCATTGGGAGATTCAAACCAAACCCCATCGTCAACGGTGTAATACCGGCCATGCCAGCGGACTACTGATCCGGAGGTATTGGTTGCATACGACATATCGGTGCCATCAATTGCTTCAAATTGGGGATCACCATCATAATCGATATCTGCTTTTGCTTTGTTACGTTCAACTTTAGCGGTTTGTGGTATTTGAGCATCTGCAACGGCGTCATTTGCCTGTTCAGTTCCGGCTACGCTGGCCAGTACATTATCTTTGGGCGAACCTTTAGGGATCTTGGCAAATTCAGCAGGCAGTTTGTCTGCTGCTACATATTGCCAGTTACCGCTAAGGGTTTTAGAAGTATACCAACGGCCGGAAAGCAACACGTAATACTGTTGTGAATTAATGTCCATGAAAATATCGTTCTCAGAGTTGGACACATACAGTAAACCGGTGCCTTCCACTGCTGCGAAATTGGCCTCTCCTTTTGACTGGATCAATTCTGCAGGCTCGGTGGTTACCACAATATTGTAAATAGTATTATCGTCGGTTTCTTTTCCTTCATCCGTATTGTTTTTCTTATCAGCTGCTTTGATCTGGGTTTCTATTTTAGCCAGGTTGGAAGGAATTTCAGTGATGATCTTATAAGGGCCGTCGGCTCCGGGAGCTGTATACCAGTGTTTGCCACCGTATAAGTAATATTTACTGTCGTGGTTTTTTACGAGCACGAACGGCGTATTTACAACGGCGTCAACGCCCCAGTCTTTATTGGCTTTCAACTTGGGATCGCCATCAATTGAAACCAGGATGGAAGGAACATTGGTGTAAATAACTTTCGGCGGATTGTTATTGATCTGACTGGCCAGGTTCGTTTGCTGTTTATTCAGGTCGAGTGAGGTTTTCAGATCATTGAGTGGAAAGGAAATATCCCAGGAAGGGGTTTTATCCTCGAGGGTATTGGCAATGGTTTCCAGCTTATCGTCATTTGATTCACCAGGCAGTTTAATGTTGGTGATGTAAATGCTTTTAATGTTAACCTGCGATCCTGCTGTTTCAGTAGTGGCTTTTAACCAGGCTACACCAAAAACAGGTTCTGTTTTACCATTTTCCAACACAGATATAGCGGCATGCGCTTTTAACGTGTTGTCTTCAAATGACTCAGGTTGCCATTGATATAGCTTAAGGATGGTCCCTTCAGAAGTAGTTGCTGTTTTGGGCCAGTTTTCCTGGGCCATAACAAGATGAGTTATCATGCTACCCATCAAAACGGCCACAAGTGTAAAGATCTTCATACGGGAATTTTTATTTTTTATAGAATTGTACAGGGCAATTGTTATGTTAATTTACTACCATTAGACGGTAGTTTTAGTTAGAGGTTTGTCAATGACCCTGGCTTTTACAAAATATTAGACAAAACAAACGTTAAAGGGGGGTAGTTTCAGTGCCAATTTAATGACTTTTTAACAAGGTTGCCAGCAGATACTGTCATTTAGTCTTTTACGTGTATTTTTGAACGAGTTATGAAACACCGGAACAATCTTTTTATTGCCCTGGAAGGAATTGACGGCAGCGGAAAAAGTACGCAGACCAAATTACTGACCGAACAATTAACAAACCAGGGACACAAAGTTTATAGCACATTTGAGCCCACCAACAACCAGATCGGTAAATTAATCAGGGATATTCTGAAGGGAAACACCAAAGCTGATTATCGCATTATTGCTGGTTTGTTTGTGGCCGATCGCCTGGACCATTTGTTAAATGAGGAATATGGCATTGTGAAAAAACTGGCGGAAGGGTACACCGTGATTATGGATCGTTATTATTTTTCTTCCTACGCTTATCAGGGCGCGCATATGGATATAGATTGGGTGATACAGGCCAATGCCATGAGCGCAAGTATTCTTCGCCCCGATATAAATATCTTCATCGATGTTGCACCTGAAATAAGTATGCAACGTTTACACGCAAACAGGGATACTATCGAGTTGTTTGAAACGCTCGATAACCTGAAGCTGGTACGTTCAAAGTATATGGAGGCTTTTGAAAAATTAAAGGGGGATGAAAATATATTTTCTGTTGATGGCAATCGTACTCCTGAGCTGATTGCAGGGGATATTTGGCAGAAAGTAACGTCGATGCTTACTTAACAAACTTCATCGGGTAGTTGTATATTCTTACTATAAAAAAAACTCCGCTCAGAGGTCCTGAGCGGAGTTGAAGAGTTTAGTGTGCTTCCAGCCAGTTGATACCTGATCCCAGTTCTGCTTCAACAGGCACTTCATTGGGTAATGGCAGTGCGCTGCGCATACAATCCAGAATAATGGGTTTGATAGTCTCTACTTCTTCCTTTACGGCATCAAACACCAATTCGTCATGCACCTGCAGGATCATCCTTGATTCAAAATTATGTTTGCGGAATTCATGGTAGATCTTCACCATCGCCAGCTTGATCATGTCGGCCGCTGTACCCTGAATGGGTGAGTTGATGGCGTTGCGCTCTGCAAAACCACGCACGGTAAAGTTGGACGAACCAATGTCGCGCAACCAGCGTTTACGGCCCATGATGGTTTGCACATAACCAGTTTCGCGGGCAAAGTTGATGGTGTCATCCATGTACTTTTGAATGCCGGCAAACTGTTTTTTATAATTGTCGATTATTTCCTTTGCTTCTGTACGACTGATGCCCAGGTTATCGGCCAAACCAAACGCACCCTGACCATAGATGATACCAAAGTTCACGCTCTTGGCTTTATAGCGTTGTTCCTTGGTTACTGCTGACTCTTCAACACCATATACTTTTGCGGCAGTGGCGGTATGAATGTCAACACCTTTTTTAAACGCTTCGCACATAGCAGGGTCCCCACTGATGCCGGCAACAATACGTAATTCTATTTGCGAATAGTCGGCCGAGATCAATACGCGGTTGCTATCGCGTGGTACAAATGCTTTGCGGATCTCGCGGCCTCTTTCTGTACGAACAGGAATGTTTTGCAGGTTAGGGTTATTGCTGGAAAGGCGGCCCGTTACGGCAACAGCTTGTGCATAGGAGGTGTGAACCCTTCCGGTTTTGCGATTGATTAGCTCAGGCAACGAATCTATGTAGGTTGATTTCAATTTGGTGAGTTCGCGAAACACCAGGATGTCTTCAACGATCTTGTTCTGGTTGGCGAGTTTCAACAACACGTCTTCACCCGTAGCATATTGACCGGTCTTTGTTTTTTTAGCTTTGGGATCAAGCTTTAATCTTTCAAAAAGTACTTCACCCAATTGACGGGGCGATGCCAGATTGAATTTAACGCCGGCCTGCTCATACACACTGTCTTCTGCCCTCGCGGCTTCACGTTCCAGTTCTTTTGAATAGTCGCGCAAAAAATCAACATCCACTTTAACGCCTTCATATTCCATTCCCATCAACACTTTTGCCAATGGATTTTCTACTTCGCTAAAAACTTTTTCTACTTCCTTGGACTTGATAAGCGGCGCCAGCACCTGTTTCAACTGTAAGGTAATATCGGCGTCTTCTGCGGCATATTCGCTGATCTTGTCAATAGCTACATCACGCATGTTCAGCTGGTTCTTGCCTTTCTTCCCAATCAATTCTTCAATGTGAACGGGCTCATAACCCAGGAAACGGGCGCTGAGCATATCCATGCTGCGTTTTCCATCGGGTTCTATTACATAGTGAGCCAGCATGGTATCAAAAGTTTCCCCTTTTAATTCATAACCATACCACTTCAAAACCAGCATATCGTATTTCAGGTTCTGGCCAATCCAAAGCACATCTTCCCTTTCGAAAACGGGTTCAAACTGTTTCAGCAGGGTAAGGGTGGCGTCCTGATCGGCCGGGCAAGGCACATAGTAAGCTTCGCCGGGTTTGAAGGAAAAGCTCATGCCCACCAGCTCCACATCATTGGCATCTATACCTGTTGTTTCGGTATCAAAGCAAATTTCTTTTTCTTCCAGTAATTCTTTTATGAGGCTTTTAATAGCTGCCTCTTCCTGTATGGTTCGGTATTGATGGGCTGTATTATGAATGTTTTTACCGGCAGGCACAATATCGCCATCCTGGGCCCGGTCGGTATCGCCTGCTTCTTCGGTTTGTTCTGCTTTAGCGGCTTTGCTTTCAACTTTTGATTTATCTGACTCAACCGGCTGGCCAAACAGATCGGTTTGAACGCCTTGCGGCACGGCGCCGGGTACAATGGAGATCTCTTCGCCCAGAATGCGCTTGGCTACTGTTTTAAATTCCAACTCAATAAATACTTCTTTCAACAGGTCGCGGTTCCAGTCTTTCAGCCTGAAATTTTCTTCATGAAACTCGATGGGCACATCGGTAATAATGGTGGCCAGTTTTTTAGAAAGGATCGCAGAGTTTCTGCCATTGCGCACTTTTTCGCCCAGCGCTCCTTTTATTTTATCGGCATTTTCCAGCACATTTTCCAGCGTACCGTATTCGGCCAGCAACTTGGCGGCTGTTTTCTCGCCCACACCCGCTATTCCCGGGATATTATCGACAGCATCGCCCATTAACCCGAGGATGTCAATAACCTGGTGTACTTCCTTAATGTTCCATTTTTCACAAACTTCTTTGGCGCCCAGGATCTCGGCATCACCGCCCTGGTAACCGGGTTTGTAAATTTTTATGTTACCATCTACCAGCTGACCATAATCCTTATCCGGCGTAACCATGTATACCACATAGCCGGCAGCGGCGCCTTTTTTACTCAGGGTGCCAATAACATCATCGGCTTCAAATCCATCTACCTCCAGCACGGGGATATTAAAACCACGGATAATTCTTTTTATATCGGGAATGGCCGCCATCAGGTCTTCAGGCGCTTCCTGGCGGTTAGCTTTATAGTCAGAAAATTCTGTATGCCGTTCGGTGGGGGCCTGCGTATCAAAACAAACAGCCATATGCGTTGGCTTTTGGTTGTTGATAAGATCGAGCAGGGTATTAATGAAACCAAACTGGGCGTTGGTGTTCTTTCCTTTTGAAGTAATTCGTGGGTTGCGGATCAATGCATAGTACGCACGAAAGATCAGCGCCAGGGCGTCGAGTAAAAAAACTTTCTTTTCAGTAGATTGATTCTCCATATGGTATCCTCCAATTAATATTCTCAATTGCCCCGAAGTTAACAACTATGATGCTAAAAAAATTGGTTAATTAGCCCATCGGTCCGATAGTTATACCGGGGTGTGCCCCGATGGCTAATAACCTAATATTGGAGTTTTCCCCACCTGATATTATCCAGGTTTTTCTACAAAAATTTCTATTTGGGGTAAGAAAATTATCGTGTTAGCGTCTATCCTTTCATTTCCTGTAACTGTTTTTGCAGCGTGAACATTTCATCGCGCAAGCGGGCAGCTTCCATGAAATCAAGATCACGGGCAGCTTTCTCCATTTCCTTCTTTGTTTTGGTAATGGCTTTTTCCATTTGCGGAATGGTTTGATACACCACCTGCTCTTCCGCGGCATATGTTACCAGGTCTTCACTCGGCGCAATCGCATGCGGGTTGTTAGGATCATATCCTTTAATATCCAGCACCGATGTTTGAGCAAATACCTGGTCGCGCGATTTTATTACTGTTCTTGGCGTAATGCCATGTAAGGTGTTATGGGCAATTTGTTTTTCGCGGCGTCGGGTTGTCTCGTCAATAGTGCGCTGCATGCTTTCTGTCATGGTGTCGGCATAAAAGATCACCAAACCGTCAACATTACGGGCCGCACGGCCTGCCGTTTGGGTCAGTGATTTTTCATTACGCAGGAACCCTTCTTTATCAGCATCCAGAATGGCCACTAGTGATACTTCCGGCAGGTCGAGGCCTTCCCTTAACAGGTTCACCCCTACCAGTACATCAATTTCGCCCAAGCGCAACTGGCGTAAGATCTCCACCCGTTCCAGGGTATCAACCTCACTATGAATGTATTTCGATTTTATATTGATCCGGTGCAGGTACTTATCCATTTCCTCGGCCATGCGTTTGGTGAGGGTGGTTACCAGTATACGGTCGCCTTTTTTAACAGTTTTATCAATTTCATCCAACAGGTCATCGATCTGGTTCACACTGGGGCGAATTTCAATCGGCGGGTCCAACAAACCTGTGGGACGAACCACCTGCTCAACCACCACGCCACCGGTTTTATCCAGTTCATAATCCCCGGGGGTAGCCGAAACGAATATGGTTTGATCGAGCATAGACTCAAACTCGTGAAAGTTCAGGGGCCGGTTATCCAATGCGGAAGGCAGCCGGAACCCATAATCAACCAGCACCAGTTTACGGCTTCGGTCGCCCCCATACATGCCGCTCACTTGCGGAACGGTTTGGTGGCTTTCATCGATCACGCATAAAAAGTCTTTTGGAAAGTAATCGATCAAACAGAACGGCCGGGTACCGGGGTGGCGGCGGTCGAAGAACCGGGAATAGTTTTCAACCCCATTACAATAACCCAGCTCGCGGATCATTTCCACATCATAGTTCACTCGTTCGTTAATACGCTGGGCCTCAATGAATTTACCCACGCTTTTAAAGTATTCGACCTGGGCGGCAGCTTCATCCTGAATTTCGGCCAGGATCTGCTGGATCATGTCTTTGGGCGCCAGGTACAGGTTAGCCGGGAAGATGGCGGCGTTCTCCACCATTCCAATGCGCTTGTTGGTCTTTATATCAAGCGTTTCGATGGTCTCAATTTCATCGCCAAAGAAAGTAATGCGATAGCCAAAGTCAACGTAAGGCAGGTTGATGTCAACGGTATCGCCCTGCACCCGGAAGTTACCCCGGTTAAAATCGATGGTACTGCGCATGTACAGGGAGTTCACCAGTGCATGCAAAAAGCCCTGGCGCGAAATTACCTGTCCCTGGTGAATGCGAATGATCCCGTTCTCAAACTCGGCGGGGTTACCAATACCATATATACAGCTTACCGAGGCTACCACTATAATATCCCGGCGGCCGCTGAGCAATTCAGTAGTGGCCTGCAGCCGGAGTTTGTCCAGTTCTTCGTTAATACTCAGATCTTTTTCAATATAAGTATCACTTACGGGCATGTAAGCCTCGGGCTGGTAGTAATCGTAATAACTAACAAAATACCCTACCGCGTTCTCGGGAAAGAATTGTTTGAACTCACCGTACAACTGGGCCACCAGGGTTTTGTTGTGGGTAAGTACAAGGGTAGGTTTTTGTACCTGCTGAATAACATTGGCAACGGTAAAGGTTTTACCGGAACCGGTTACCCCCAGCAGGGTTTGAAACTGTTCACCTTCGCGCAGCCCGGTTACAAGCTGGCGAATGGCTTCCGGCTGATCGCCGGATGGTTGGTATGGTGCGTGTAATTTAAATGGCATAGTATAATTAAGACTCGAATAAGGTACAAAAGTGTACCCAAATTTACCGCCTTAACCCCTTCCAAAGTGTGTAAACTTTGGAAAGGGTGGGGTTTATTATAAACGATTTTGGCTTTTAAATGTTCGCATGGAATGCGCTATCGGGCAGGCAGGATCCCCTACTAAACGTTAAATTTTCCGGTTCAGGTAGGAGGTATAGTCGGGGATGTTCACCATGTATTCTTCACTCATAAGCGGCGACGTGAGAATAAAATCGGCAGTAGCACGGTCATTGGCAACGATCACGTTCCAGGCAATGGCCACCCGTAACAATGCTTTAACGTCACTATCGTGCGGTTGTGCTTCCATGGGGTCCCAGAAGAAGATCAGTACATCCAGGTCGCCGCTGGCGATAAGGGCGCCAATTTGCTGATCGCCGCCCAATGGCCCGCTGAGTAAGGCCTTCACCGGGCGGTCGAGGCTGTTCTCGAGCAGCTTGCCGGTTGTACCGGTGGCAAATAATTCATGCCGGGCCAGTACGGTCTTATTAAACTCTGCCCATTCTATCAGGTCTTTCTTTTTGTTGTCGTGCGCTACTAAGGCAATACGTTTACGGGCATTTAATTTTCTTACTCTAAGCATAGACTTATGTTCTTGGTGTATTATATAAGCGGGAACAAGGTAATTGACTTTTGAAAAACTTTAACTGCCTGCGTTGAATTTTATTAGCGTGTCAAACGTTTTCCACAATCGGGCATAGTAATTGTTAATAGTGAAGTTCCAGAAATTGACCCATTAAATTCAATGAAGAAAGGCGTATTGGTATATTTAATATGCCTGCTTGTACACGTATGTACAGCGCAGGAAGTTCCATCGGTACTACCGATGGTCAATACCGATTCTACAGATACTTCCTCTTTTATTACTGATCTTACATTGAACGTTCGCGAAAATTCAAAAGTTATTTTAAACTGGAAACAGCCGGAGGATACTACGTTTACCTTTGCGTCCATTGAGAGAAGCAGCGGTGGCCGTGAGTTTGAAGTGGTGGCGGTTATTAAGCAATCAGACATAAAACCCGATAATGAATGGGTAGACGATTCACCGGCGCGGGGCCGCAGTTTATACCGGGTACGCTTTTCCGGTAAGGACGGGTTTCAACAGGCGTTCTCAAAACCGAAGGAAGCGCTGGTTGCAGGTGATATATCCTTTCGCTTTTATCCTAACCCGGTAGATAATATACTTATTGTACGGTCTGAGGCAGTAGCCGATATTCAAATTGTAGATGCCACAGGCAAGCAACGGATGAATATAAACAACCTGCAGGGATTACAAACCCTGAATGTAACCACGCTTGAAAAAGGCATTTACTTTCTGCGTATAAACAACCACACTACAGGTTTGCTAACCCAGGAAAAATTGATGAAGAACTAAAGAAACGTTCTCCGGGGATATGCTCAACCGATACTAGCAACCGCAGAGGCCTTTTATTTAAAAATGTCAATAACTTTCCTGCTCTTCATCAGTTTTTGTAAAACAGCGCTGTTTTGTAATGTGTAATTAATTGATGTGCTTATTGTTATACAGATAAATAATGCATGTATTTATACGTAGAAACAGCTATTAAATCTCCCAATTACCTTGGTATTTTTACTATTACCACAAAATGGTATTGCAGATATCAGATTTCAACATTACTTTTACCTCGGTTTTTCATAGGATATTGGATTTTAAAAGCGGGGTTGAATTTCTATTCAGACCCCTTTTTTATTTTATAGAACTCCCGTATTAACCCACACGATATAGGTCCCTTATAGAACATTATATGCAAAAAAAATAGTCCTCCCGATACATCGGGAGGACTATTTACTTACTAACCCATATAAATTCAACTGAACCTAAAAACAATATGCAAATGAAAACCGCTTAGAAATCATTCGCTATTTTTCAAATTATTAAGCTTGTTGCATTTCAGTGATCTTTTCCCTGATCTTGATCTCAATTTCGTTCGCCAGCTCAGGATTATCCATCAACAACTTTTTAACCGCATCACGCCCCTGGCCCAATTTATCAGAGTTGTAGCTGAACCAGCTTCCGCTTTTATTTACAATGCCCAGTTCCACACCCATATCGATTATTTCACCCATTTTTGAAATGCCTTCGCCAAATACGATATCAAATTCTGCGGCGCGGAAAGGAGGAGCTACTTTATTTTTTACCACTTTTACTTTAACCCGGTTACCGATGGCTTCGTCACCGTCTTTAATTTGTGCGCTACGGCGTATATCCAAACGAACCGATGCGTAGAACTTAAGGGCGTTACCACCGGTAGTGGTTTCGGGGTTACCGAACATTACGCCGATCTTTTCGCGCAGCTGGTTAATAAAGATGCAAATGGTGTTTGTTTTATTAATGGTAGCGGTGAGCTTACGCAGGGCCTGAGACATTAAGCGGGCCTGTAAACCCATTTTGCTATCACCCATTTCGCCTTCCAGCTCGCCTTTTGGCACCAGGGCGGCTACAGAGTCAATTACCACTACATCCAGGGCGCCTGATAAAATAAGACGGTCAGCGATTTCCAGGGCTTGTTCACCGTAGTCGGGTTGAGAGATAAGCAGGTTATCTACATCAACACCCAGTTTTCTGGCATACAGGCTGTCAAAAGCATGTTCCGCATCGATGATGGCGCACATGCCGCCTTTTTTCTGGGCTTCTGCTATAACGTGAATGGCGATGGTGGTTTTACCGGAAGATTCAGGTCCGTAGATCTCAACGATACGGCCTTTGGGTAAACCGCCGATACCCAGAGCTACATCTAAACCAATGGAGCCCGTGGATATTACTTCCATTGGTTCCGTTGACTTTTCATTCATCATCATCACACTTCCCTTGCCGAAATCTTTTTCAATTTTATCTATAGTAAGCTTGAGCGCTTTTGCTTTTTCGTTTTCTGCCATAATGGGTTGTTTTTATTGCTTTCAAATTTACCGATTGCCAAATGTAGAGAAAATTATATTATCAACACTAATTATTTTAGTATTGATGCACTAATTATTTTGGTGGGAATATGTAATTCTTTAATAGGCCTGTACCACCCTGGGTTCGTTTCTGGACGGTCCCTGGGCTACCACTTTACTACAAAAAAACTACTTCCGGGCTACTTCCAGACTACCCTTTTCCCAGACAAAGGGGTAGTGAATAGGTAGTGTTGAGGTAGTCCAGATATGGAGGAGAAACGAAGGAAAGGGCAACAAAAAACCCTGCCAGCGCGACGTAGCAGGGTTACCCACATGAAATTTCGAGAAAACTACTTCGGAAAAGGCAATGGCTGAAACCATGCGGGAGAACAAAGTGACAAATATTCCCAATACCAATCAATACCACTTAGTGGTAGTTTTTAACACTCAGCCCTGTTCACATAAGCATTAAATTATATGTTTTTGCTGGTTAGCTGGTGGGGGTATTGTCATAGTTCCTGGTTCGGAACGAAGTCCCGCATGCGCATGGAGTTTATCGGTACATTATATATTTATGAGGAAGAAGAACTGCCGTTTAATAATCTCCGTTAGTTAGGATGGCTGCTTTTAAATGGAGGTTCATTGGCGCATTTAAATATGACTGATGCTGCTACCCGCTGGTTGCACCCGTTGATAAATTATTGCCACATTCATTGGATAGCCAGGATTAACCCTCCAATATTTATTAAAGTAAACTTAAATTAAGGATTTATATCAGTTTGCAAAGGTGTTATTGGGTTTCCTCAATACCTTTGCGGCTACCGGCACAATACTTGCGTACTGGGGCCAGTAAACGAGGAGGAGTGGACCTGAGGTATTTGGCTAAACTTTTAAAACAACATATATATGAATTGTAAACAGGTGTTATTTACAGGACTGTCTTCTGTGTTACTTTTTTCATGTGTAAGCTCAAAAAAGTATAAAGGTGAAATTGCAAAATATAATGAGCTGAGCGGTAACTATACAAAATTGCAGGGCGATCTTAAAGGGTGCGAAGATGCCAAAGCTGAATACGCCCGCAATAAAACAAGCCTGGAAAGCGAAATAGACAATCTTAAAAAGCAAAATGAATTCCTGAAGCAGAACAATACGCAGGCATTGAAACAACTGCAGGATCTTTCAGTTATTTCTTCATCACAAGCCGAAAGTATAAAAAAATCACTGGATAACATCGGGGCAAAAGACCTCTACATCCAGGACCTGCAAGCTTCTATGGCGCGTAAGGATTCATTGAACATGGCATTGGTGATGAACCTGAAAGGCGCTATTGGCAACCTGGCCGATGAGGATATCAATATCAAGGTTGACAAAGGCGTGGTATATATCGACATCTCCGATAAACTGTTGTTCAACAGCGGTAGCTATGTAATTACTTCCAGGGCAAATGAAGTATTGGGTAAAGTAGCCAAGGTATTACAAGCCCAACCCGATATCGAGTTCATGGTTGAAGGCCATACCGATAACATAAAATTTGCTAAAGGCGTTCTGCTCGATAACTGGGACCTGAGCGTACACCGTGCTACTGCAGTTGTTCGCGTACTGCAAAATCAATACGGGTTAAATCCAGCCCATATGGCCGCTGCCGGTCGCGGGGAATATTTACCTGTAGCACCAAACGATACACCTGCGGGCCGCGCTGCCAACCGCAGAACAAGGATCGTGATCTTACCTCAGCTCGATCAATTCTTCAAGTTGCTTGAGTCCAAAAAATAATCATAACAGCTACTGAATATGTAAAGGGCCCCCGACACATCGGGGGCCTTTTATTTTTAATGCTATTCTAATCTGGTGTACCCGAAGAAAACCGCATGCTTACTGATACGGCTATTGTTTTAAGTGATTTTACCTAAAAAAGGTTGAATGATATTTAATTTTATCATACAGGGCCGCTAATAATTTCTTCAATCCCCATATATGTGATAATTTGTCAGCCTTTCGATCATTTTTTTAGTTGTGATTCGTTTGAATAACGAATTCCTGTAGAAATCGCCCTGACCGGTTGTTATGAAACATGCACAATGGATCATTCTTATTGCCCTTTTCATAGGGGGTTGTTTGCCTGCCTGCCTGGCAAAGGATGAACCATTGATTGCGGTTACAGCCCACCAGGGTGTGTTAGACCTTCGGTCTGCAAACCTGCAGGAGCAATCGGCTCCTTTAATTGGCGAATGGCAATTTTACTGGCGCCGGTTATTGCAACCGGACGATACCGTTTCCGCCACACCGGATTATGTTACCTACCCTTCTCTTTGGAACAAGATAAAATTGCATGACCGGTATTTGCCCGTTGAAGGATTTGCTACCTATTCGCTCACCGTATTGCTCCCCCAAAAGCGGCCGCACCTGGCCATGTTGATGACCGATGTGTATTGTTCGTACCGGTTGTTCGTAAATGATTCTTTATTGTCGTCGAATGGAAAGCCCGATACGTCCGGCCAAACCGCTGTTCCTTATTGGTGCACACAAACTGTAAACCTTCCTGATAATACTGATACCCTGCATTTGTTGTTACAGGTAGCCAATTTCTGGCATACCAAAGGCGGTACTTATAAGACATTGTATATCGGCGAAAGCAACAAACTCACTTTAAATCTTCAACGCGACAGGGCCTATGATATACTGCTGGCGGGTTGTTTGTTTATGGGCGGCTTGTTCTTTTTTGGTTTTTACGCCTTTGGCAGCCGGGATAAAGCCATCCTTTATTTCTCATTGTTCTGTATAGTTTACAGTTATCGCATGGTGGGCACCAGCCTGTATGTGTTGCATGCCGTGTTTCCCAACCTGAGCTGGTTTGTAACCATCCGGTTGGAATATTTAAGTCTTACCCTGGGCGTTGCCCTGTTTTCCCGGTACTTTCAAAGTGTATACCCTAAGGATGCCAACCGGTTTATTGTGAATGCGGTTGTATATATCTGCCTGTTCTATAGCCTGGTTATTTTGGCTATGCCGCCGCGGATCTTTACAAAAGGAATAATGCCGTTCCTGGGCGTAATGTTCTTTTTTATCGCCTTCGCTTTATTCATTTGTATCCGGGCGGTAAAGTTCAAACGGGTGGGGGCCGTATTTGCATTGATGAGCTGTGGTGTAATGCTGCTGGTGTTTTTGATCATCAACCTGAATTACTTCCAGGTAGTAGGAACAGAAAAGTGGATTGTTTTTATTGGGTATGTACTCTTCTTCTTTCTACAATCGCTGGTATTATCGCACCGGTTTGCCTATGCGCTACGTAAAGCCGCCGACGAAGCCCGGCAGGGATTAAAGACCAAAACGGAGTTTCTTTCTACCATGTCGCATGAAATACGTACCCCGTTGAATGTGGTCATAGGCATGGCGCACCTGTTGCTGCGGAGTACACCGCGCAGGGACCAGGAGAAAAACCTGAATGTATTATTGTTCTCGGCCAATAACCTGCTTTCGATCGTAAACGACATCCTCGATTATAATAAGATCGAGGCCGGAAAGATCAATTTTGAAATGGTCCCAATGGATATTGCTTTCATCGCTCAGCAGATCACGGGCGGGTTAAGCAGCAAAGCCGTTGAAAAGAACATTACTTTAAAAACCACCATCGACAGCCGCATTACCCATAAAATTATTGGCGACCCTACCCGCACCTCGCAGGTAATTTATAACCTGGTAAGCAATGCCATCAAGTTTACCGGGCAGGGCTCGGTAGCATTATCGATACAGGCTGAGAAGATAACCGATGACAAAATAACCCTTACCATAAAGGTAACCGATACCGGGATTGGGATTGAACCTGACAAGCAACAATTGATCTTCGATCGCTTTACGCAGGCCGATTCTTCTACTTCCCGTAGTTATGGAGGAACCGGGCTTGGCCTCGCCATTACCAAACGAATACTGGAGTTGCAGGGTGTGGTATTAAACCTGCAGAGTGAACCGGGCAAAGGATCGGTGTTTTATTTCTCCCAAAATTTTACCCTGAGTAATGAACCGGTGACCACAGAAGAGCAGTACAAAAAAAATATCGTTCCGGATAAACAACTGCAGGGCGTGCACATTCTGGTAGTGGAAGACAACCCCTTTAATGTTATGGTGGCACAATCGTTGCTTGAACGCAGTGGGGCCATTGTAGAAGTAGCCACCAATGGGGAAGAAGCACTTGAAAAAATTGATCCCGGAAAATACCAGCTGGTATTAATGGACCTGAACATGCCTGTTATGGATGGGTTTGAAGCTACCCGCCATTTACGCGCCCGGGGTATTACTCTACCGGTAATTGCCCTGACCGCCAGCCTGCCGGCCGAGGTTGAAAAAGATGTGCAAAGCGCCGGCCTTACCGATATAGTGGTAAAACCATTTAACCCCGATGAATTGTTCCGGGTGCTGTTGAAACATTTGAAGTAATCTTCCCTTCACTTTATTCTACCTATTTTTGTAACAAATCATTTATTATGAAATGGGCAGGGCAACGCGAAAGTTCCAATGTTGAAGACCGCAGAGGTTTTTCTGGCGGAGGGCTGGCTGTTGGCGGCGGCATTGTTGGCGTAATTGTCATTTTATTGAAGGTGTTCCTTGGTGGAGATACTTCAGACCTGAACCAGGTGTTGCCACAACAAGGGCCTGCCAAAGAAATGAGTGCCGAAGAACAAAAGAAGGATGACGAACGCGCCAGCTTTGTAAAAGTGGTGCTGGCCGATACCGAAGATGTTTGGGGCAAGCTGTTTTCAGATGCCGGTAAAACCTATACCGATCCCACCCTGGTGCTTTTTAGAGAATCTGTGCAAAGCGCGTGCGGTATGGCCGGTTCTGCTACCGGGCCTTTTTACTGTCCCGGCGACGAAAAATTATATATTGACCTGTCGTTCTTTGAAGAAATGCAAAACCAGTTACATGCCCCCGGCGATTTTGCCATGGCGTATGTGGTAGCGCATGAAGTAGGTCATCATATTCAAAAGCTGAATGGCACCAGCGCTAAAATGGACCGGCTGCGTCAGCAATTGAGCGAAGAAGAATATAACAAATACTCCGTTAAGCTGGAATTACAGGCTGATTTTCTGGCCGGTGTATGGGCCAATCATGCACAAAAAATGAAGAATATCCTGGAAGAAAATGACATCGAAGAAGCCCTGAATGCCGCCAATGCCATTGGTGACGACCGGTTGCAAAAAGAAGCCCAGGGCCGGGTAGTGCCGGAATCATTTACCCATGGTACTTCGGCACAACGCGTATACTGGTTTAAAAAAGGGTTCGAAACCGGCGATGTAAGTCAGGGCAACACTTTTAATGATCCATCATTGAATTAATTTTTTCTGCCGTCTGGCATTATTTTTTAAGACAGTAACGGTATGAGACCGTTTACCTTTCTTATCAGCATTTGGGTACTGTCTTGTAATGGTTCCCCTGGCAATAATTTACCCAAGCAAGACAGTACACAACCTGCCATAAAAGATACACCTACGGCACAAGCTCTTGTGCCTGAAAAGGATACCACCAAACTGGGCGGGCAATGGTTTTTACAACCCGTACTGCCTTCAGACACCGCGATAGGTAAAGTACCCCGGTTGGTTCTTGACCTTTCTACAAAAAAGTTTACGGGCAATACCGGGTGTAACAGCATGAGCGGACAGTTTGATTTTACCGATTCAACCCTGCAGTTTAATCAGCGGATCATTACTACCAAAATGGCTTGTGTGGGCTATAACGAAAAGGCATTTTTGGAAAGCCTGCTGCGCACCAACAGTTATAAACTTCAAAGCGGCATCCTGATCTTGATGTTCGATCAAACAGAGTTATCACGCTGGACGCGTAAAGTAACGCCAAAACCGGTTATTAATAAGGCTTAGGCCTCCGGATCAGTTCTGGTTACAGGGGATTTTTTCAACCCTGCGGGTTTTATGCGATCAATCATATAGGAGCTGAGGAACAACCAGGTTGAACCAATGGAATAACCCGCCAGCACATCGGTAAAATAGTGAACCCGTAAATAGATCCGGCTAAAGCCTATACACAACAACAACGCGATAACCAATAGCAGTAAAGTCCATTTAAGCATCGGGTGGGCTTTCTCTTCTTTCCAGATAATGATCATCAGCAAACCATAAAAACAAACGCTCATAAAAGCATGACCGCTGGGAAAACTGAGTCCCTGGGCGGGCGCGAGTAATGGGATCAGCGGGCGATGGCGGTTAAACAGTAATTTCAATCCAAACATAATAGACACGCTGCTGATAGCAATGGCGCTCACCTTTATTGAATACCGGCTTCTTTTTTTAATCAGGAAATAAATACACAACAACACATTGGCAGGGATCAGAAAGTAATGGGAGCCAAAAAAAGTAATGCCCTCCATAATATCAGTCATACTATTACTAACCAATGAGTGGGCAAAAGCAAAGGCTTTTTCATCGGCGCCGGTTTTATCGAGATAAAAAACCCGGTAAGCAATGAAAAAAAAGCTGAAAAGACTGATCGCAAATACTAAAACGAGGATGATCAGTTCTTTTGACAAAATGACCACTTTGTCGGCTACTTTCTTTTCTTGGGGCGACAGATCGATTTGTGTCATATGCTATTCAGTTAATGCCAGTTAATCAGCGGCTTTACTTTCCTGTAACCATTCCCTGTAATATAAAACTGCCCTTATTTCGCCATACGAATAAGCCTCACCCAGTTTTTCTTTAACCGGATTAGTGGCGGCAGTTTGCAAATTCAACTCCTCTACGGTCTTGAGAATAACGGTTATTTTATTTTCAGTAACAAGTTCCTTTACATCCAGCTCACCTGTTCTTATAAAAGATGCCAGGTGGGTTTCAATGGTTGAAGGGGCCAGTTGTCGCAGGTTTGCTATTTCGGCAATGTTCTTACCTTCTTTAAACAATTGCAGGCTTATCCGGTTCGAATCGCCTTTTTGTGTTTTGGTGGTTTTCTTCCCGGCTTCTTCAACTGTTTTTATGGTGTCGGCTCTTTTCTGGTCTTCTACCAGTTGCAACAGATCAGTGGCCTTTGCGCCTTTTACCAGTCCTTCAGTTATTTGAACAGCCTGTTGTAACAGTTGTTTTTTTCGTTGTGCCAACAACAGTAACTGTTGCAGGTTGGTCACGTATTTTTTTGCTTTGGGTTTTGGTTTTACTTCGGCCATATGGTTAGTAATAGCAGTTTCCATTTCATCCATAGCCTGTAAAAAGTAGGTACTACCGGCCGATACCCGTTGATGGAGAAACTGATAGCCATCCTGCTGGGCGTTGGGTAAAAGCTGCTCCAATTGCCGGGTGAATTTATCAGCCATTTCCTGCTGTTTTAAAACAGCATCCAGTAAGTGCTGACCCCAAATGATGCAGGCGTTTTTATCGGGTATCGTGCGCTTTTCATAATCATCATAATGAATTTGAAGGCCTTCAGCAAGTTTTAGCCAGTCGAAGGTTTGCACCAGGGAGCGGGTTATAAACAACTGTTGTTCCTGCTGTAATTCCTGTGCCAGCTGATCTTCTTCCTGTTCCAGCCGGGTAAATTCAATTACCCTTGTATCGGTATTTATTCCGGAAGGATGAATGCGGGAATAGAGCACCAAACCCGCCAGCGAGGTTAACCGGCTAAGGGCCACATACACCTGTCCGGGTGCAAAGGAAGCGCCCGCATCGATGATGGCCTTTTCAAATGTAAGACCCTGGCTTTTATGAATGGTGATGGCCCAGGCCAGCCGAACCGGGTATTGTTTAAAAGAACCAATCTCTTCCTCCTCTATTTTATCATCTTCATTATTATACTGGTAGCGAATGGCCCGCCAGGTCTCTTTTTCCAGCAGCATGTCGTGTTCATCCCCATCAAACCGCACAAAAACGTCCTCACCGCTGATACGGGAAACGGTGGCGATCTTGCCATTAAAAAATCGTCGTGATTCGCCTTTGTCGTTCTTGATGAACATGATCTGGGCGCCTTCTTTTAATTGAAGCAGCTGGTCGGCAGGGTAAGCCCGGTCATTAAAATCGCCCGTGATCTCAGCCTTGAACCCGCGGGATTTGCTGGAAAGTTTTTCCAGTTGATTCTGGTTGATGGTATCGGCCTTTGCATTATGGGTGGTAAGCGTGATATAGCTTTCATTATCTGAACTTTCATACCCCGGCAGGTAATGCTGGTGCAACAAATCAAGGTCGACAGCAGTAACCTTATTATTACGGATATTATTGAGCACGCCAATAAACTCCTGTTCGTGCTGACGGTAGATCTTTTTTAACTCCAGGTACAACGGTGGTTTTTGCTGCAGTGCCTGGGCATCGAAAAAAAAGGGGCTCTTATATTGATGTTTCAACAGGTCCCATTCTTCATTTTTCACCACTGGTGGCAATTGAAACAGGTCACCGATGTACAACATCTGTACGCCGCCAAACGGTTCGTACTGTTTTTTTCTAACATGACGCAGAATGCAATCAATTTCATCGAGGATATCCGACCGCAGCATGCTTACTTCGTCGATGATCAGCAGTTCCAGTTCCTGCAGTAATATCTTTTTATCGTTGTTAAGGCGCAGACCTGCAAGCAGGGTTTGCGGGGTGTTAAAGGAGCTATTACTGTTCCAGCCACTGGGCTGGGCGGGTAAAAACGAGCCATGGGGCAGCTGAAAAAAAGAGTGCATGGTGACGCCGCCCGCATTAATGGCGGCCACGCCGGTTGGCGCCACCACCGCCAGTTTTTTAAAGGTGTTTTCCCGGATGTATTTTAAAAAGGTGGTTTTGCCGGTGCCTGCTTTTCCGGTCAGAAAAAGATGGCGGTTTGTTTGATTCACAAACCGAACAGCCAGTTGAAACAGTTGATTGGATGTATCGGTAGAAAAAGCCATGGTCTCACTCACTTTGCGGCAAGATAAGTAATGGGCCAGAAAGGGCAATTATAAAATGATCTTAAACAAGTTCCCGGACATTGGGATGTCTGGCACTGTTAGTATTAATAAATAACTTATAATTGTAATATTTGAACTGCCCACAGATACCATTAAATCTTAAAACTGCTTTTATGGATGAAAATACTATTCACCAATTAATTCATGAAATTGATGGTTATAAAGTGATGCTTGATTTTGACCTGGCTGAATTATACGGAGTGTCTACCAAAGCATTGAACCAGGCAATGAAGCGCAATCTTGATCGCTTTCCTCCGGATTTTTGTTTTCAATTGACCAAAGAACAATGGGATTTTCTAAGATCACAAATTGTGATCTTAAAAAATAAAGTGAACGAAACAATTGAAAATCAACGACATTTGAGGTCACAAATTGTGACCTCAAGTTCAAAAATGGGTGGTTCCCGGTATATGCCTTATGCTTTTACAGAACATGGCGTTACCATGCTGGCCAGTATTTTAAAAAGCGAAAGAGCTGTAAAGATGAACATTGCCATTGTTAGAGCCTTTATAGCCATGCGAAAGATAAGCATGCATTATAATGAATTGGCTGAAAAGATTAGAGAATTGGAAATCAGGTACAACAAGCAATTTTCTGATATCTATGATGTGCTTTTGGCCATGCAGGGAGACAAAAAACAGCTGGATGATTTTGCTAACCGGGAAAGAATAGGGTTTAAATTAAAATAATCCCTTTAACCTTAAGGTTTGCTCGCATTAAATATTCTTATATCAAAAACTATTAATGCAAAAAGGTTATTCTAAAGCATTTTTGATGGGAATTATATAAAAGGGATCAGCGGGAACGTCATATTTTAAGCCACGAAATATTAAAACTGACTTTTTTTTATGATCCAGATAATTAAAAAGGGGTAAATTGTAGAAATGACCTATATTAGCAGTGGCTAAATGAAAAAAGCCACCTGTAGAAACAGCTGGCCTCTAACGATTGCTTGCCATATGAAAAAAGAGATAGATCTTGTTGGGGTGAAGCGTTCCGCTTCGTGGTAGCTTTCTTCTTTTCTTACTCTCTTTACCGTGCTACCCTTGTTGATGATGTAAAAATACAGCGCGTC
>NZ_JBJMLX010000301.1:0-5158 GCF_045805085.1 Niastella sp. | reverse complement strand
TAAGTTAACGAGTTAACAAGTTAACCAGGTAGAAGGAGGTTGATAGGGTTGATGGAGTTTATAGCGTTGATAGGGGTTTGCCGCGTCGCGGATCTTTGCCCTCTGCCTTCTGCCGTTTGCCTGCACCTTAAATAAATAAAAAAGCCCGGAATTTAAGTCCAGGCTTTTTTATTTAAATATGTTTCTCTTAGAAAGCAAACTTCACCCCTAAACCACCCCAAACGCCCACATAAGCACCGTGGAGCATTTCAATGTAAGGATTTACATCAAGGCTCAGGGCAATGGGAGCGTCTTTGATCTTATACTCCAATCCTAATATACCATCAACCCCAAATGAGGCATCGCCATCATGATAGTAATGGTGGTCATCGCGCCAGTAGCCATCGCTATACCAACCAATATGAGCCCCGGGCCCAACATACCATTTTAAACCCGGGGCGCTATGAATATCACCATGAAACTCATATAAGCCGGTAATGCGGAAACCATGGTCCCAGAAATTTACAAGGCCTTCCAATGCAGCGTCATCTTTAATAAAGTGTTTTATCGTTAAAGCGCCGGGCCAGAATTTTACCCCTACCGCAGTACGATAATCAGATCCTAAGGCCTGGGCCTGGGTTTGGGAAACAGTAAACAGGGCCAGTACACTTAGTACAACTACGATTTTTTTCATAAATATTCCAATGTTTGGTCTAATACGATTTTAAAAAACTATGCCAAATTTGCAGAGCTGGATAAGAATCTAAATAATTAATTCTCAATTCTTTTTTGTAAATAAATCCGCAATATTACAATTAAACCCCTATAACCCAGGAAGATTAACAATTGTTAAGAAAGCTTTGCCTGTTGCCAATTGCTTATTGCCTATTGTTTAAGTACCTTTGCGCCCTTATATGAAAGTAAGATCACATAAAAAAGACAAAGTTAATATCATTACGCTGGGTTGCAGCAAGAACATGGTAGATAGTGAAGTATTGAGCGGCCAGTTAGTGGCGAATGATATTGATGTGATACATGAGAATGAAAAATCAGATCACAATATCGTAATTGTAAACACCTGCGGGTTTATCGACAAGGCCAAGGAGGAATCTATCAATACCATTCTTGACCAGGTAGAACTCAAACGCCGCGGCAAACTCGATAAAGTGTATGTGACAGGCTGTTTGAGCGAACGCTACAAGAACAACCTGGAACAGGAAATTCCCGAGGTGGATGCCTATTTTGGCACCATGGAACTTCCCCTGATACTGAAAGCATTTGAAGCTGATTATAAAGCAGAACTGTTGGGCGAACGCTTACTGGCCACCCCCAGGCATTATGCTTATTTGAAAATATCGGAAGGCTGTAACCGCACCTGCTCTTTTTGTGCTATTCCGCTCATGCGCGGGCAGCACGTTAGCCGGAGTATCGAAGACCTGGTGAAAGAAGCCGAAGGCCTGGTGAAGAAAGGCGTAAAAGAAGTGATGCTGATTGCCCAGGAATTGACCTATTACGGCCTGGACATTTACAAAAAACGCATGCTGGCCGATTTAATGAACCGGCTGGCTGATGTAAAAGGGCTCGAGTGGATCAGGCTGCATTATGCCTATCCCTCTAAATTTCCTTTAGAGATCCTGGATGTAATGCGCGAACGGGATAACATTTGTAATTACCTGGATATGCCGCTGCAACATGCCAGCGATAATATGCTGAAGGCCATGAAGCGCCAGATAACCCAGTCAGAAATGAATGAGCTTATCAGCGCCATCAGGGAAAAAGTGCCAGGCATTGGTTTACGCACCACGCTGATCGCCGGTTTCCCCGGTGAAACAAGAGATGATGTAGAGTCATTAAAATTATTTCTGCAAAAACACCGCTTCGACCGCGCAGGTATCTTTACCTATTCACACGAAGAGAACACGACTGCACACGACCTGGAAGATAATATTCCACACGAAGAGAAAGAAGCCCGTGCACAGGAGATCATGGAAGTGCAGCAGGAGATCAATTTTGAAAAGAACCAGGAAAAGGTTGGACAAACCTTCAAAACCCTCATCGATAAAAAAGAATCGGGCCGTTACCTGGGTCGCACGGAGTTTGACAGTGTGGAAGTTGACAATGAAGTGATCGTTAACAGCAGCAAAAAATTACCAATCGGCGAATTTGTAAACGTAAAGATCACCAAAGCATACGATTTTGATCTGGAAGGGGAAGTAGTAGACCCCTCAACCCCCTAAAAGGGGAGAACCACTCCAGGAATAAAATATATTCTTTGATATATTTAAAACGCTGTTCACAATATATGAACAGCGTTTTTATTTATACGTTAGGCCGTTATATTCGAACCAACCGAATTACCACAAAGTTGTATTGTTACCGCTTCTCCTTAGCCATACCTTTGTGTGGATGATATTGTTATTTTTTATCATTGACAACATCATGTACTCCTTATCTCCTTTCCAACAACTACACGCCCAGTCGACATTTATTATAATTAATTGGCTCAACGGAGGCAATGGCAGATGTGGATAGACCTGAGTGATTGGGTTGCCCGCGTCGTGGATAATTAGGTAGTGCGACAAAATTTACTGATTATTATCCACTCTGGCAGGCACACAACCTCTTGTGCCTGCTTCTTTCTTTATATACACTCCACATAATGGTTTGCAGTCCTAATTAATTAAATAAAAACCCAATACCATTAACAAAAAAATATAATAAATAGCCAGCAATGTGTACAAAATCGTTTAATACCCGGTAAATTTGAAACCAGGTTAATATGCTTCGTTCATTAGTAGCAACTCTCATAAAGAGGGTTTAGGTTCTGATTAATCATATGCTGCACCGGCAGCATATACCGGAGATGTTTTACAGGGAAAGAAAGACTATTTTTCTTTCCCGTAAATTCCGGCATCGCCTGCCGAAACCTTGGCGTAAGGGCCAGTAGAAGCTTTAACGGGAACAAGCTTTAGCGCAGGCGGCCCATGGAGGCACAAATTCCTCACAGCACTACTTAACCATTATTATCAAATAATCTTCAATATTTCACGCAGGTATAGCGGTTAACGGAATGTATAATACCTTTGTAAGCCAATACAACGGTAAATACATTGAACTATGTTTAAAGATGCATCTTCACAGGAAATTGACCAGGTATTGAATACCGCATGGCAGGCTTTTCACCAATACCGGAAGTATTCGTTAAAAGACCGCGCCCAATTCATGCGCAACATTGCCGCAGAGCTGGAAAATGCAGGCGATGAACTTATTCAAACCGCCATGCGGGAAACCAACCTGCCCGAAGCCAGGCTTCGGGGCGAACGGGCCCGCACCATGTTCCAGTTAACCAGTTATGCCGAGGCCTGCGAAAGAGGAGAGTGGCTGGAAGCAAGGATCGATACGGCCAACCTCACTAAAACGCCACCCAAACCCGATATACGCAAAATGCTGATCCCCTTAGGCCCGGTTGTGGTATTTGGGGCCAGCAACTTCCCATTCGCTTATTCAACGGCTGGTGGCGATACAGCCTGTGCCCTGGCAGCCGGCTGCCCGGTTATTGTAAAAGCCCATCCTGCCCATGCCGAAACATCAGAATTAGTGGCCCAGGCCATTTTAAAAGCCGCCGCCAAATGCAAGATGCCCAACGGCCTATTTGCACATGTGCATGGTGCTTCGCAGGAAGTGGGTAAAGCGCTCGTAACTCATCCGCATACAAAAGCAGTTGGTTTTACCGGTTCCTATTTAGGTGGTAAGGCCCTGTTCGATTGGGCCAACCAACGCAAGGAACCCATCCCGGTGTTCTCAGAAATGGGAAGCGTAAACCCCGTGTTCCTGTTCCCGGAAAAAATGAAACAATCTGCCGTAGAAGTAGCAAAAATGTATGCCGGCTCCATTACGCTTGGCGTAGGGCAGTTCTGCACCAATCCGGGTTTGATCTTCGGGATTGAAGGCGAAGCGCTGCAACAGTTCATCGATACATTAGGCAACGAAATAAAAGCAGTCAATCCGGGCACTATGTTACACCCCGGCATTGCGAAAAATTACCTCGAAAACAGGAACAAAGCCCTGTCGCAACAACAGGTACAAACCATAGCAGAAAGCAATACCCAGCCCGCCGCCAACCAGGGCGTGCCCACCATTGCCTCTGCCACCGGCGAAGCCTTTCTGAATAATCCTGTTCTGCACCAGGAAGTGTTTGGTCCATATTCGCTGGTGATCCGTTGTAAAGACATGAACGAATTACTGGAAGTGGTTCGCAAACTGGAAGGACAACTGACCGCCACACTCATGGCCACCGATAACGACATTGTAAATAATGATGAACTGGTGGAAGCGGTAAAAAATATTTGTGGACGCTTTATCGTAAATGGCGTTCCTACCGGCGTGGAAGTTTGTTTAAGCATGCATCATGGCGGGCCATTCCCGGCTACTACTGATTCACGTTTTACTTCGGTTGGGGCTGATGGTATTAAACGCTTTGCCCGGCCTATTGCTTATCAAAACTGGTCGGATAGTTTGTTGCCAGAGGAGTTGAGGAATGGGAATCCGTTAAATATCTGGAGAACGGTAAACGACGTGCTAACGAAAGATGAGGTGAAAAGTTGACCAGTTAACCAGTTAACCAGTTGACGAGGAAGACGGGTTGATAGCGTTAATAGAGTTGACAGGGTTGATAAAGGGAATTACCACATACAAGTTTGTTAGTTCTTTAGTTTTTGAGTTATTGAGTTCATCCGGGGGCGCGAACTCTTTCTCCGCCTGCTGGCGGATTCACGTTTCACGAAGTGAGCCTTGAATTTCGCAAACCCATTGCCGATTGCCGATTCACGATTGCCGATTTATGCGGTATAGAAAATAATTTCCGTCTATAATTTTTTACTACTTTACCTGCGATAAATGAAAAAAACCTTTTTCTGCATCGATGCACATACTTGCGGCAACCCGGTACGACTGGTAGCCGGTGGAGGCCCCGTACTGGAAGGAACAAACATGAGTGAGAAACGCCAGCATTTCCTGAAAGAATATGACTGGATCCGCAAAGGATTGATGTTTGAACCCCGCGGCCACGATATGATGAGTGGCAGCATCCTGTACCCGGCGCACGATCCGCAGAATGATATTGCTGTACTGTTCATTGAAACAAGTGGTTGTTTACCTATGTGCGGTCATGGCACTATTG
>NZ_JBJMLX010000300.1:0-6816 GCF_045805085.1 Niastella sp. | reverse complement strand
GGTGTAAATACCACGCATAAAAAAGTACTGGTTACTTCAGGTATTTCGGGTGAAGGGAAAAGTTTTATTGCTACCAATCTCGCACTGAGCATGGCATTGACCGGAAAAAAAGTGGTGTTGTTGGAAATGGACCTGCATAGTCCGGCCATTAGCGAGAACATGGGCGTAGACAGGGAAGTAGGTATGTCAAGTTATTTGCTGGGTACCCGCGAACCGGAAGAGATCATCAAACGCACGGAGCTAAATGATAATTTATTCTTTATTCCTGCGGGGCCATTGTCGGGAAATCCAACCGAATTATTAATGAGTAACAGGCTGCCCGAGTTATTAAATTACCTCGATGCCATCTTTGATTACATTATCATCGATTCGGCGCCGGTTGCCCCGGTAACAGATGCGTACATTATATCGCCTTTATGCGACGCTACCTTATATATTATCAGGCACCGACATACTCCAAAAGTGCTGGTTGAACAGATCGATAAGAACAGTAAAGTGAATATCCTGAAGAATATGGCCATTGTGTTTAATGGCATCCGTCCCCGCGGCTTTGGTAAACACCATTATGGCTACGGCTATGGTTATGGAGACGGATATGTATACAAAGAAAAAAGAAGTAAAAAGAATTCATTTAAGCCTATATAAGATCAACATCAGGGGGTAAGGGTGGGGCATCCTCAAAAGGGTGACCACCCCTACAAACCTCTCTCAGGAATTACAGCGACAGTACAACAAGTTGAAAATTAATTGCCGGTTACGGGCCCTGTAACTGAGTTGGGCGGAGCCTGTTTGTAACTCAAGACTCAAAATTAAAGAAGCATATGGAAGCGAATAAGAAATGGTATGCCGTATATACACGGCCACGTTGGGAAAAGAAGGTAGCCGATCTGCTGGTAAAAAAGCACATTGAGAGTTATTGTCCTTTGAACAAAATAGTTCGTCAATGGGCCGATAGAAAAAAATTAGTACTGGAGCCTTTGTTCACCTCATATGTTTTTGTTCATACTACTCCTCAGGAGCATCTGGCCATAAAACAAACAGATGGCATTCTCAATTTCGTATACTGGCTGGGACAACCGGCTGTTATCCGCGATGAAGAAATAGAAGCGGTAAAGCAATTTCTGGATGAATACCATGATATACAACTGGAAAAGATCCACGTAAACACGCACGACCGCGTACGCATTTCCAGTGGTCCGTTAATGGCGCGTGAGGGCGATGTAATAGAAGTAAGAAGCAAAACAGTGAAAGTACATCTGCCTACGCTCGGATATGCGCTTACTGCAGAAGTGGAAAAGACCAATGTGGAAGTTATACCTATCTCTACCTCGTACAGAGACAACTATTTTTATAATGCACTTTTTAAATAAATAAGACCCTTAATAAAAAACATGAAAACAGCGCTTATCACCGGTGTTAATGGTCAGGACGGTGCGTACCTGGCGGAATTATTATTGGAAAAAGGTTATATGGTACATGGTATAAAAAGGCGTTCATCGCTGATCAATACCCATCGTATCGATCACCTGTACCAGGACCCGCACGAAAAAGAAGTTCGTTTTCGCCTGCATTATGGCGATATGACCGATAGCACCAACCTTATTCGCATTATTCAGGAAACACAACCTGATGAGATCTATAACCTGGCGGCCATGAGCCACGTAAAGGTGAGCTTTGATACGCCTGAATATACAGCCAATGCCGATGGTATCGGCACCCTGCGGTTATTGGAAGCCTTAAGAATACTGGGACTTGAAAAAAAGACCCGGATCTACCAGGCCTCTACTTCTGAATTATACGGACTGGTGCAGGAAGTGCCGCAGAAGGAAACAACGCCTTTTTATCCACGCAGTCCTTACGCCGTAGCCAAATTATACGCTTACTGGATCACAGTAAACTATCGCGAAGCCTATGGCATGTACGCCTGCAATGGAATTTTATTCAACCATGAAAGCCCATTGCGCGGTGAAACTTTTGTTACCCGTAAAATTACCCGTGCGGTAGCGGCTATTGGGCTGGGCTTGCAGGATTGCCTGTACCTGGGCAACCTGAATGCACAACGCGACTGGGGACATGCAAAGGATTATGTGGAAGCCATGTGGCGCATTTTACAACAGGACAAACCCGAAGATTTTGTGATTGCCACCGGTATAACCACACCCGTACGGGAGTTTGTAAGAATGGCGTTTGCCGAGTTGGGTATAACGATAGAATTTACCGGCGAAGGCGTGAAAGAAAAAGGGGTAGTGGTGGCCTGTACCAATGACAGTTACCAATTGGAAATTGGCAAACAGGTAGTATCTGTGGATCCGGAATACTTCCGGCCTACGGAAGTGGAGTTGTTAATAGGCGATGCAACTAAAGCAAAAACAAAATTGGGATGGGAACCCAAATACGACCTGCAGATGCTGGTAAAAGAAATGGTAGCCAATGATGTGCTGGAATTTGAACAGGCAGGTAAAGTACAATTTGAACATTTGATCAGTTGATCAATTGATCTCCACAACTATAAGATATGAAATCTCTGATGGTGGTTTTAACCGCCGCAGCAATCCTGGTTTTTGTAGTTTTAGTACTACTCAGCAAGCAACCCCGGCGCACCTATCTCTTGTATATGGTGTACGTGTTGCCGCTGATAGATTTCAAGGTTACGCCCTGGCAATTTGGAAGCTTAACCTTGTTTGATGCATTCTCCTATGTAATGCTGTTTTGGCGGTACAAGGATTTTTTAAGCATCTATAAACCGAACAGGTTTTACTTTGGTGGCTTTTGTACGTTGATCTTCCTGCTGCTGTTGGGCAGCCTTACTTCATCGTTCATCACCAATTCCCTGCTGTCCCTTTTATCGGTGTTCCCAATATTTATTTACGCCCGCCTGTTGATGGTGGAGTGTATACAGGATGACCAATTCATCAATAAAATGATAAAAGGGCTGCAGTTTGCCTGTTTATTGTCCATGGCGTTCCTGGCCGTACAACTGGTAGTGGGGCTCGACTTCAAACTGTATACAGAACTGAACCAGAATACAAAGGATGCCAACGGTATCCGATACCCCAGTTATTTCCACGATTCACAGAAATATGGGCAGTTCCTGGCTATGCTCAGCTTTTTGTTCCTGCTGAACAACAAGAATGTAAAACGGCCGGCATTTATAAATCTGGTACTTTTTTTATCGGTGACAGCGGCTATGTTCCTGACCGGTGGCCGCTCGGCCTTTATTGGGCTAAGCGCCGGCGTGTTTTTCCTGTTGGTGTTTGCCGGCATGCAATATAAAAAGTACATCATTGCAGGTTGTTTGGCTGGTGGTATCCTGATCGCTATTTTCTCCCACTCGCTCGTTGTATTCAACCGGGATGATGATATCAATAATTCTTTAGATTTCAGGGCCAGCATCTGGAAGGAAGCCTATGAGATCTATAAAGCACATCCATTCCTGGGTATTGGCATCGGTAACTACCAGGATTATGTATCCAGGTACTCGCAGGACCAATACCTGATCCTGGAAGATGAGATCATCTTTCTTGACCAGCCCGAGAATGGATATTTGAAAATACTCACCGAATTTGGAGGTCCGGCATTTTTAGTGGCATTCGTACTCATAATAGGATCTGCAGTAGGCGCCATGCGGGCCTGGGTGAAAAAGCAAGCCGATGCGCGCGTATTGTTATTGATAGCCCCTATAATAAGCTGGCTGGTGTCGTTTGTGTCGTTGTATTCCATCACTGATCGCAGGAACCTGATCGTGCTGGTATGCCTGTGTTCATTCCTGATCTATTTATCTAATCGTTCAAAAATTGTTGATGAAGAACAACCTGATGAAGTTAACGGGCAGCCTGTTTAAGTCGCGGTTAATAAAAAACAGTTTCTGGGGCATTGCGGCCAATGGCCTGCAAAGCGTATTGCTCAGCCTGTTCTTTGTGATTGTAGCGCGTAAATACACTACCAATGAATTTGCCTTTTTCTTAATAGCCAATACTATTTATCAGTTCCTGGCAGCCATTTCAACCATGGGGTTGGGCCAGTGGTTCACCCGGGAACTGGTTGACATCACCGATAAACAGGAACTGGTTAGCCGGTTTGTAAAAATACAGTTATACAGCGGTGTATTCTTTTACGTGTTAAGCATTGCTGTTGCATTCCTGTTGTACAGCGAACCGGTGCTGCAATACCTGATCGTTTTACTGGGAGTAAACATCATTTTCGATAACATCATTTATGCCATCAAATCGTTGAACATTGCCGAGTTCAATCAAAATAAAACATTTATTATCCTGATCATCGATTCGGTGCTCAGGTTTGCGATCGGTTGCCTGCTATTTCTTTTTCCATTTTCCATTATGACCTTATGCCTGTTGCTGATTGGCGTTCGGTTTATTACGCTTAACTTTTTCCTGGCTTTTGGTTCTTCCAAGACCATCAGCCTGCGGTCGTTATTTCGTTACCCGCTGGCGCGAAGTGAAGTAAAAAAGATCGTCTTTGCCAACTGGCCTTTTATCATCATTGGCAGTGTGTCCATCGCTTATTGGCGCATTTCCAATATCATTATTTCAAAAACACTGTCATTGGCAGATGTGGCCAATTTCGAGATCTCGTTCCGGGTATTTGCCATAGCGCAGATCCTGCCACTGATCGTTTCCATGTCGGTTTTCCCGGCGCTGGTGCAGCATTTTAAAACCGGCACCCGGCAGGACTTCGGAAATTATTACAAAAAAGTATTTAACTACTACTTACTGTTTGGCCTGTTTGCCTACACCTTTATGTATTCATTTGCCGATGTGTTAATTCCCTGGGCATTTGGCAGCACCTACAATGGCACCGGGGCATTTACGAAAGAAATGTTTCTGACCATCCTGATATTCCCTACCGCTTTGTTACAGGCGAATGTACTGGTGGCGATGAATATGGAACGGGCCGATATGTGGTTTAATGTGGTTAGCCTGATCTTGAATATAATCTTTTGTTTTACGGGATTTCTGTTTGCAAAAAACCTTACTACAGTAAACCTGGCTATCTTTTTCTCCTTCCTGATCTTTCATATTTGTCAGGATGTGTTGTTGCTGCGAAGGGGAATGGTCACTATGGGGCATGTACTCAAGTTCTATTTGCTCACCGGTTCGCTGGCGGGTATATATGTATTGTTATCAATGAAATTTCCGCCGGTGGTATTATTCGCAGGGTACTGGCTCCTGCTGGGCTTAGCTTTTTTAAAATTACCGGTTGCCAGTTTTCAGCTCCCGGCCAATACAAAACCAGAAAATAGTTTACCATGACAGTAGTGTATTACATGCAGGTTGCTTTTTTAGATGTCTCCATTGAATTGATCAATGTGTTGAAGAAGCATGTACAATTACATGTGTTGATTGAATTAACGCCGCATGGCAAAAACCTGACCGTGCTGGAGATCGATAAATTCCCTGAAAGGAAAACACTGGTTAAGCCAGAAGAAATATTGACCCAACGGTGTTATGAGAACCTGAAACCATATTTTAGCGGAGTAGGCAGCGTACATTTTGTGATGCATCCGCATAGAACAGGTTTCTCCTATAGCACGCTGCAGGCATCCTTCGACACCTGGAAATATATCAAACAGTTTAAACCCGATATTCTTCATTTTGAGACCTTCGGTTTGCGTACTATAGGTATGTTGTTCTACCTGAAAGCATTCAAGAATGTTTGTATCACCATTCACGATCCGGTGCCGCACACCGGAGAAGACAGCTGGAAGGTAACCCTGCCCCGCACTTTCATGTTCGGCATACCCGGAAAAAAGAAATACCTGTTCTACTCTCAGTTTGCCAAACAACAATTTGAGGAGCATTATAAAAAACAAAAGCAGCATAAGGCAATGGTGCTGCAAATGAGTCCATATAGTTTTTTGAAAAAGCTGGTGAAGCCTGCAGATCAGGTGCAAAAGAAATATATTCTTTTCTTTGGCCGCTTATCGCCCTACAAAGGCATCGATGATCTGTTAAATGCCATGCCAACAGTATTTAAAGAGTTCCCCAATGAGCAATTAGTAATAGCGGGAAAAGCAGTGCATGGCTTTGATATCGATGATGAAATTGTAAACAAATACAGGAATAATATCACGATACTCGATAAACACATACCCAACGATGAGTTGGCGATCTTGATACAGGAAGCAAAATTTATTGTTTGCCCCTATAAAGACGCTACTCAAAGCGGGGTGCTGATGACAGCCTTTGGATTGAATACCCCGGTGATCGCCACAAAGGTGGGTTCATTCCCCGAATTTATCAGGGAAAATGTGAATGGATTGCTGGTTCCACCCAATGATCCAAAGAAACTGGCTGAGGGTATATGCTTTGCATTACGTAACGACCATTATAAACAACTGGCGCAAAATATCAAAATTGCACAGGCGGAGGATATGTGGGATAGGAATTCAGAAATATTATTACATGCCTATGCTTCATAGTTGACCAGTTGACAAGTTGACCAGTTGACGAGTTAACAAGTTAACGAGTTGAAAAAGTTGATAGGGTTGATAGAGTTGACAACGGATTGACGAGTTAAAAAGTTGAACAGGTTGAATAATGACGCGAGGCTGTATTCCTCCCCCTCCACCGGAGGGGGCCGGGGGGAGGCTAAGCAAACAACAATATTCTCATGAAGAAAGTATTATTAAGCGCTTATGCCTGCTCGCCCATAAGAGGTAGCGAACCAGGCAACGGCTGCAGCTGGGCGTTGAACCTGGCATTGCAAGGGTATGATGTATGGTGTTTAACTAACGTAGAAGACAGGGAAGCAACCGATGAAGAATTACAAAAACTGGAGTTGCCAAACCTGCACATT
>NZ_JBJMLX010000299.1:0-3354 GCF_045805085.1 Niastella sp. | reverse complement strand
TCTTCCGGCGATCTTTACAATCGAAATTGGCAAGTTTGGGAGCTGCAATTCCTGCAGCCGTTTTACCGATTACCCGCAACAATCCAGGAGTTTTTTCAAGCATTCAAAGCAGCAAGGCGGCCGTCTAAAAGCTGGTAACAAGTATCCATAATTAACATTATGTTAAATAGACACAGTAACAAAATCCACTTCAATTAGACACTATCAAAGATGTGTATCCTACACTCTTACCCAGATGTATTAAGAGTTTCAGTTTAAAGGAAGCTAAATTTTCCAGTCATTTGGGCAATTCCCCGGGCTTGTTATGCTGCAGCAGCCTTTACCACTATATATATTTATAGCAACAAGCTATCCGTACTTCGCTTGAAAGATTAATCCAATCCGTCCCAAAATGAAATTATGCTATGCTATATTATTTCTGATCGTACTGCATGCTGAAGGTTTGTGTCAGTTAAATACCGGCGGCTTTCATGCGGGATTTGGTGTAGATGCAGATACAAAAGCCGGATATCTTAAATATGGTCCAGCTACGGGAACTATATCCAGCGACGACTGGTTTTCCTCTCCCACTGCTTCAGGCACCAATGTAATCGATACGTCTAACGCCGCTTATTATAGATCGCGGCTACAGGCGGGCAATAATATTTCCTTTGCAAAACGCATGTCGGTTCCACTGTATACCAATGTAAGCGGTAAGATCTGGCTGGATGCGATTTACACCCGGGATTATATTGCAGCTTCAACAGACTCCTCTACTTTTTCAGGCGGCGGAAAAAACGGCGATGACCCTGTCAGCTGGCATGGCACCGCGTCTCCAACTCCCGATAAAACAGACCTGATAGATGCATATGGGCATATGCGCCGCAACGGTATAAACGTACATGATTCTTTATGGTTTTTTACCGGTGTTTCCACTGTTGGTACTTCGGGTGCACGGTACTTTGATATAGAATTATACAAAAACAAAATTACTTATAACCCTGCCACAGGTAATTTCAGTACAGGCGGGCCCAATGCCGGTCATAGTCAATGGCTGTTCGATGCATCAGGCAATATCACCCAAACGGGCGATATGATCGTTGCTGTAAATTATTCATCGGGTGCGCCCACTGTAGAAGTTCGCATTTGGATCAGCAAAACCACCTATACTTCCGTTACGCCTAACCTGTTTAATTTTGGAAGCAGCTTTGATGGTTCAACTACTTCGTTTGGCTATGCTTCCATTGTATCAAAAACCGGCACCACCGCTTTTGGGTCAGGTATTGCCAATCTTTCAGCAACGCCTGCTGCGGATACTACTTATTCCACACCCTGGGGTTCGAATAACACGTCAGGCTGGTCGTCACAATACAATTCATTACAATTTATTGAAGTTGGATTGAACCTTACGCGTATTGGCATTGACCCCGCGCTGTATGCTTCTGTGTTAAATTCGGGCGCCTGCGGGTCGTCATTTGCTTCTATCTTTTTTAAATCACGTTCATCTACCTCTTTCACTTCCAATCTGCAGGATTTTACAGGGCCTTTTGATTTTCTGCAAACACCCGTGCTCGATTATACGCTTTCGGCGCCCGCACTTTCATGCGCCAATCCAACGGGCAGCATTCATGTAACCAATAATACAACCGCAGGCTATTATACCTGGGCCACCACCAATGGTAATATTACCAGCACCACCGGCAACAGCGTACAGGTAAATAAAGGCGGTTCCTATATTGTAGAGGCTGCCGTTGCGCAGGGTTGTCCGGTAACCAGAAAAGATACAGTAACTGTAGCCGCCGATACATTTCCACCAGTTGCCTCGTTTTTTGTTTCTACTACTGCCGACAGGGTCCATTATGTACTGCATGGCGGCAATGTCAGCGCCAGCAATTACGCTACGCCGTTTGGCGGATCGCAAGGTTTGTTGTGGAACTGGAGCGGACCAAAGGGATTTACTTCCAGTGTTCAAAACCCTATCACCGATACTGCCAATGGAGCCTTTCAGCTGATAGTAACTGAAGTAAGAAACGGGTGCACAGCAGTGGCAATCAATTACGTTGATCTTGCTGTGTTAGCCCAGTTAAATCCTTTATTGCGCAATACTGGTGAAGCATCGGCAACCTCCTACCGTTTAACCAATAACGGCTTCCCGGCTACCACCCATCTGATCGCGAATGCTACAGCCCCTGATAACATAAAAATTTGTATATCTAACACAGTAGGCGGTGTTGTATACAGCAGGGACATTAGGCTGCAAAAGGGAAATAATGACATTGAATTACCTTACCTGCAAAAGAACCAGCTTCATGTAATTTCATTGTACACCAATAACCAGCCCTGTTTTACAAAAACAATCTACTAACTCATAATCAATCATTTCCGCGGGTATAAGAATTGCGAGATTGCATGGTAAAAGCATTGTATATGCCAACAAAAAAAGCAATAACACGTGCAAAGCGCGATAAACAACAAGGCAAATCGGCCAGTACCCAGGCTGGCGAGTTTGTTCATGAAGAAATGGATAAGATCCGCAAGGGTGAACATGGCGCCCGTAATACCAAACAAGCCATTGCTATTGGTTTATCTGAAGCCCGCCGTGCAGGCGTTAAATTAAAACCACCCAAAGCCGGCGCCACTTCTGAAAAAACCCGCAAACAGGCGGAAAGGGAATTAAAACAAGGCCGTACCCATAAACCTGTTTCTGCCAAGCGGTCGAGGGCGAGAATAAAAGCATTAAAAAAAGAAGGCACTGAGGCAGCTTCGCATACTGCACTCTCCCGGCAGGCTCATAGTGCGGCCCGCCGCCGTACAGCAACCGCCCGTTCGGCTTCCGCAAAGAAAGCTGCCAACACAAAAGGTCCGCGTAAACGGTCACAGGCAGCCCAAAAAGCCGCACGCACCCGCGCCCGCGCTGGTCATTAAAAAGAAAACGCAGCTTGGAAAAGCTGCGTCAATTGATTGAAAAATTAAACCCTTAAACCCATGCGCACGATTGTTCAGCGCATTCGTAAAGGTAATAGCCAGCTATCATTTGCTGAATAGTAATCAATTAAAAGCATATTAAAATACCTCCAATTACCTAATACAGGAATGCAAACGATTGAGTGATCTAAGATCAAATCGAGTAGGTGGCGTAGGATTAGTTCCTACGCCGACCTCTCCCACCACCGTACGTACCGTTCGGTATACGGCGGTTCCCTAATTTAGTAAACGCGCATTCAGGTAACAGTCCGTGAAGAATAGAAAGCCCGCATCTCTCAACCGGGTGTTAGTGGCTGTCGTGGACAGTATCCAACTGTTGGCGGTGTGCCAGTAACCCTTCCGGGTGTTAGCATGTTGCCATGCCTTGTATTGCGGGATGCCTAATTTTAC
>NZ_JBJMLX010000298.1:0-2823 GCF_045805085.1 Niastella sp. | reverse complement strand
GGTCTGCGGCGAAACCCCGGTCTGCTTTCGGAAGAACCGGCTGAAGTAAAATTCGTCATCGTATCCCAGTTCGAAGGCAATTTCCTTAATTGGTTTGGTTGTAAGATAAAGTTCCCGCCTAGCTTCGATGATCAACCGGTCGGCAATCAGATTGGTAAGGGTTTTCTTGAAATGGAGCTTGCTTAACCGGTTTAAGGTGGGTATCGTTGAATGGAGAAGCCCGGCATAGCCAGAAGCATGGTGGATTTTTCTGAAATGTACTTCAATCTGCTCCTTCAGAGCAATAGCCAGCGGCGCAGCCGGATGGGATGCCACAGCTTCCTTTTGCTGATTGAGCTTGATCCGGGACGCATTAATCAAAAATATTTTGAGATAAGAGATCAATGCATCCTGATCCGGTTCATTATGACCTTTTATTTCATATCTCATCTGATTCGTGAGCATCACCTGTGCCTCAGCTTCTGTGGGTGTTAGCCTTACCAGTGGCGTATCGTATAGGTTATTAAAAAGTACGCCATTGCAGGACACCTCCTGCCGATGTTTGAAGAGACAGAAAAAGGAAGGCGTGAACTGAATCAGAATTCCTTTGAATTCGCCCCCGGATACTATCTTCAGTGATTGATATAAGGAAAAAGTAAGCAAGGCCGGCTCGTTAAATTCATATTCAGCGCCATCTCTTATAGCGAAGCCTGCACCCCGAAGGACAAGCAGCATGGAGAAGCAGGGATATTGTGTGGCAGAAGCAAAATCACCGACCTGCCCGAATGTTGATAGGTGTAAAGCAGCATCTCCGGTTCGCTGATCTATAAGCTTTACTGCATATGATGTGGCATTCTCCATGACCAGTCAAAGGTAAAAACAAAAGCGTCTCGAGCCGCTTCTGTCTGAATTCACTAACTCAGCTTTCGCTCGTTGGTTAAGACCGTAACAATCTCCTGGCTGGCGAATCGCTGCTCGATCTGTCCGTTTTCATTGAACTGCAGCACCTGTACTCCATAAGCATGTACCCATTGCCCAAACTGGTCTTTCCATTCCGCTTCGAACCTGACGGCCATGCGGGCTTTCAGGGCTCCCCAAAGAGCCAGCTTTAACCGAAAATGGGTGTGTTCAGCGACCTTCTTTACCAGGAAGCTTTTCAGTTCGCTCTTGCCATTGATAAATGCAATCCCGTCGCGCATTTCGATATTGTCGGCGTACCCTTCGGAGATCCGCTCCGGATCACGGGTATTCCAGGCTTCTTCTTCAAATTTCAGCCGTTCTGCGGCCTTTTCCATATCCCAGGGCGGGGTGGGAATTTGAATTGTTCTTTCCATAAATAATCATTTTGATAGCACAAAATTACCTGCCTTTCGAAGGCCGGACCATGGATAGAAAAGCCATTCGCATGGACAATTTCGATTTGCAATACTACAGGTTATGCATCCCGAAGTGTGATGACCAAAAGCATGAATTTTTATTTTCGTCCGCAAAACAGGTTTAGCAATACATATTACCGTTACCTATATATTCAATGCCATATGTACGCCTGCGTTAGCAATCAGCCAATCTTACTTTTCCACAAGAAAATTTGAAGGAATTAATAAAGGTAAATTGCACTAAATATCCGTTAACAAACCATTTTATCTTCATGAAAACTATTACCTGTCCTTTTACCTTGCGTGCTGGTACCAAAAGCCGCCGGATGGTACTACTGCTACTATCCTTTTTGTTTGTGAACCACACCTGGAGTCAGTCCACTGTGCCATTTACCCTGTACAACAATAGTGCATTTGCTGACGCCAATGTGTATGTTGCTGTTGTTGGTATAATTAACGACAATCATGTATGGCTCGATACCAAAACAGGCGCCGTACGACTGATGAATGTATCCGACAATACAGTAGCCGGCCCCGTGATCGGCGGTAACCAGGGTCCGGGAAACAACGGCCGTTATGCCAACTGTTTTGCCAAATTGAGCGAAATACCTAATAAAACCATCAATATCCCCGGCATCGCCGGCTGCCGGATATTGATCTCTTTTAATTCACAGTTATTCCTGTATTTCTTCGGCGCTTCCGGTGCGCCCAGCGGCTATGCAGCGCCCAACCTGGCCAACCCCACCGACCCCAACCAGGGTATCAGATTTGAAACGATCGAGCTTACCAATGCTGCCAATGGTTTATGGGCCAACACCACCCGGGTTGACTCGTACCAATACCCGATGGGGCTTGAAGTATGGGGCAATAATAATTTCTATAAAAAAGTGGGTGAACTAAAAACACATGCGCAAATATTGTCGCAATGGCAATCACAGGCGCCTGCCACCTTCGCCGGTTGTTATGATGCCACCAATGGTATCATTAAATTCCCATCTAAAACAAGTGCCTTCCAAAGCGGCGGCGCACAGGCCAACTACTTTGGCTCATACATCGATGCCATTTGGTCAAAATATGCCAATGAGAACCTGATCTTTAATGCCGGTGATGCTGGCACCTGGAGCGGTCGCGTATCAGGAAACACGTTTAGCTTCACCCGTACATCCGACGGGGCGGTTGGGGTTATTTCAAATAAACCAACCAATACAGAAGTTATGGAAGGCAGCGGTGTAATGGCCAGCGGTGGGCAATGGGATAAAGTGGTTCAGGCGCAAATTTGCGCAGCGATCAACCGCCATGCCATTGATCTTACACTGGGCAATGGCGCCACACAGGATCTTGGCACCGATTCGAAATACTATGTATCGTCGCCGTATAACTGGTATTGTAAGTTCTGGCATCAACCCGACATCAGTCTTAACAGCCTTACCTATTCATTTTGTTATGATGATGTGTTTAACAAATCATC
>NZ_JBJMLX010000297.1:0-1429 GCF_045805085.1 Niastella sp. | reverse complement strand
TCAGACCATGTTGATTGGGTGCTAAAGGCTGTTGCGTCAAAATTAATAGTGGGCGTATTGAAGGTTTCGAAAAACCCCACTGTTTGAAAGTCGTTCGCCTGCGAACTCGACATTCTGAAAAGTTTATAAGGTTGGTTGTTTTCGGAGTAGATACCGGTTATCCGCGGCCGGATGTTGATGAGCTGAAGGCTGTGAAATATAAAATCTGAGTTGGTGGCGCCTCCACCGAACTGCTTTGTTCTTACAATATTACCCGTTAAAGAGTCAATAACGATGATGCCGCCGATCTTTCTGCCTCCTTCCTCACCCGTGTATCCTATAAACCACCGTACATCTTCTACCATTCCAACTGTTTTACTTTTGGGAAGCGCCTGTACCTTTTTCAACCATGCAATATTACCCGAAGTATTAAACCGGGCATATAGCATGGTGGAGTCATCTTCCGCCACCACACCTATTGTACCGGTTTTGGTGGCAAGCACATACGCCCCGCGGTAATCGGTGGCAGTTTGAATGGACTTTATCCACAAAAAGGTCCCGGCCATATCTGCAGCCGCCACAAACGGATGCTGGTTTGTTCCATTGGTGTTTTCAATGGTGCCGGTCATAACCAGCGTGCCATCAGGTAACTTGCCTATGCTCTGGATGCGTTCGTTTAAGCTGCTGTTACCGAAGGTTTTTGACCAAACAACTTTGCCGTTTATATCCAGTTGCTGCAACAGGCCATCCTGGTTTCCATTGATGGTAGTATACCCTACCTGGAAACTGTTGCCGGTGCTATTGCCATACATATCATTAATGTGGTTGTCATAGGCGGCATCGCCCGTTTGTGAACGGAAAGTGTAGGTAGTGCAGGCATCTATCGGGTAAGGCGAAAGCACGTTCTGCGAAAAACCATTTAAAAAGCAACATTGAAACAGGGCTAACAGGCAGCTCAATTGTAATACTCTCAGGCACATCTTACTTGGGTTGGTATGGGGGATTTTCCCATAGTTTTTTAAGGGCTACGACTTTCTGGTGCCTGCCAAAATACAACAAAATTGTTAATAATATTAACCCAGGAATTTATACACATACGGGGAGATATTACAGGAGGGAATTTGAATAAATGCCCTATTTTACGCCCTGCTGTATGCCTGAAAACCATTACAGGAATTGTGACCATGAAACAGGAAGATCTATTGTACTTATTGACTGCGAATCCTGCCATACAAATGCTCCGCTCCCGGAGCGCCCGTTGGTATTTACCCTTTCTTTACCATGTATATAAGGAGGAGAACCGGTTTGTTATTGGGGAAGACATATTAATTCAATTATTATCCGAAACGCTTTCGCACCAGGAAGACGGCACCGAGGATTTTGAGGAAGCCAAAATCATTTTCGGGGAAGACGAAGAAACCCGCAGCCGTAAATACATTCTGAACTGGGT
>NZ_JBJMLX010000296.1:0-4634 GCF_045805085.1 Niastella sp. | reverse complement strand
GGAGAAGAGTTTCGATAAAGCCGCGCAATTCACCACCTGGGATCCCGGTATCCTGGAACAGATCAAACAATGCAATGCCGTTTATCGCATGCATTTTCCGGTAAAAATCGGTGATAAGATCGAAGTTATCAAAGCCTATCGCGTTCAACACTCCCATCACAAATTTCCCTGTAAAGGCGGTATTCGTTTTGCCCTTTCAGTGAACCTCGATGAAGTAATGGCCCTGGCCGCCCTTATGACCTATAAATGCGCTATTGTAAACGTTCCGTTTGCAGGCGCCAAAGGCGGAATCACCATCGACCCCAAAAAGTATACGCCTTATGAGCTCGAAAAGATCACCCGGCGTTATACATCAGAACTGATTAAAAAGAATTTCATAGGACCCGGTATTGACGTACCCGCTCCCGATTACGGAACCGGCGAACGTGAAATGGCCTGGATCGTTGATACTTACACCAGTATGCGTCCTGGCGAAATTGATGGACTGGGTTGCGTAACCGGTAAACCTGTTACCCAGGGTGGTGTTCGCGGCCGTCGCGAAGCTACCGGTTTGGGCGTGTTCTACGGTTTGCGCGAAGTACTGTCCATGAAAGATGTAATGGATAAAGTGGGTCTGCCAGTTGGGGTGGAAGGCAAACGTGTTGTTGTACAGGGATTGGGTAATGTGGGTTACCACACTGCCAAATTCTTCCAGGAACATGGCGCCATAATCGTTGGCTTAAGCGAATACGAGGGTGCTATCTTTAACCTCGATGGCCTGGATGTAGATAAAGTTGTTGAGCACCGGAAGGCAAAAGGTACTATCCTGAACTTCCCCGGCAGCACCAACTTTACTAAAAATACCGATGCACTGGAAATGGATTGCGACATCCTGATCCCTGCTGCGCTGGAAGCCGTGGTGAACGGTAAAAACGCACCTAATGTAAAAGCAAAGATCATTGGTGAAGCAGCCAACGGACCACTTACTCCTGAAGCGGATGAAATATTCGCAAAAAGAGGCATCCTGGTGGTACCTGATATGTACCTCAACGCCGGCGGGGTAACCGTATCGTACTTTGAATGGTTAAAGAACCTTAGCCATGTACGTTATGGCCGCATGGAAAAACGCTTTACTGAAAACCTGAATACTCATATACTTGGCCAAATTGAAGAGCTGACCGGTAAAAAGGTAAATGGTTCAGAGAAAGAATTGATTATGCATGGCCCCGATGAAGTTGACCTCGTACGCAGTGGTTTGGAAGAAACCATGATTACCGCTACCCGCGAGATCATGGAAGTGTGGAAAGCCAATCCGCAAATTCCTGATATGCGTACAGCCGCCTACGTGGTAGCCATCAATAAAGTTGGAACCAGCTATAATGAGCTGGGCATATTCCCATAGTTAAGGCTGAAAATTATCCAGAGCCTCCACCAGGTTTACCGGGTGGAGGCTTTTTTTATGCTTTCTATTACTCCCCTGCCCTGTCCCCATTATCAAACAACACCTCCTTATACTTATTGTACAGGAACGATACCACAAGCAATAATACGCCCAATGAAATAAACGATACCGTTTTGGTAATGGTGCCGGCTCCTGCCAGGTCGTAAAAGAATAACTTGATAAGCGTTACCATGAACAGCGCAATGGCGGCCAGCCGCAGGTGTTTTTGTTTTTTCTGTATCCCCAGCACTATAAGCATCAGGGCATATACGCCCCACACAATACTCAGGCCTAATTTGTATTGTTTACCCGCGCCGGAGAAAGACGTCCAGCAAAGGTATTCGGCACTGATTAAAGCCAGTACTACGCCGTATACTGTCAACATCCAGGCTTTTTTTACATTTACTTCCTGCACAAATTCATTCAGGGTCTGTTGACCTGTATAAAGTAATAGTGCCGTTATGGCTATTACTATATACCTGATGTAGCATTCCAATGCGCCGAAATAGATCCCGCCTTTTTGATAATAGGTATGCGTGAGTTCATTCAATATCGCCAGGGTTTGTGTTACCAGCAGTACCACCATCACTCCAATACCGGTCAATGAAAATGCCCCCAGCAATTTATTGCGGCTCCAGCGGTGATTGGCTACCATCACGGCCATACAAAACACCATGCTGTACAACAACAGCACCACAAAGGCAAACGCACTGGTGACAGACTTAAACATGCCGAAAAAGTAATAGTCGTTACCAGGTTTTTTCAGTTGTCTGAAATACCCGTTTATCTCGATATTAAAAGTAAAATAAGTGGTCACAAGGAAAATGGCCGGCAGAAAATAATTATAAAACCTTAGGTACAGCCCGCCGGGATCTAATGTTGATTGATATTTTTTATTCCTGTTATAATAGATCACGACGCCTTGTGCGGCAGCTATCAATAACCCGGTGGCAAACACGATATTTATAAAAGGAGTCACCGCCGAACCAGTGGGAAAGGTAAACTGAGCCGAATGGTTGAACCAGTCCTGCACCAGACTTAAAAAACTCAGGATAACCAGACCGGCGCCCAGCTTTTCATACGAGCCTGCCCGCCGCATACGACCTATCAAAAACACCAGCACTGCTTCCGCAGTCCATAACAGGGTTACCCAGTTGCCATCGAGCTGTACGGGGATTGCAATGGTACAAAACACGATCACCAGCCCCAGCAACAGGTAATACAACGACCGGTCGGCCAGTTGTAGACGCCTTATCACCTGGCTTACCGCCAAATGTACAGCCGCGTTAACAAGGGTGAAGGCGCCGGCGTAATTGGTGGCGGTTGCAGGCGATTCATAACTTAAGAGGTTATACCCTATGCCATAAAATATAAAAGCATTGCTTAACAGTACAAACACATCGTTCAGCCCGTACTGTTCTTTTTTAATGATCTTATAGGTCAGAAACGTAGCATAAAATATCAGGAAGAAGATAGCCAGGTAAGTCCAGGCAATATACCTGTGCAACTGATAATGAAAGCTGGTAAAATACCAAAACCCATAAATGAACCAGGTAAGCAGGAATGCTGAATAAAACAGCGACTTCCAGTATTTGCGCAACGATACAACGAGGATGCCGGTATTTATAATGGCGACATAGCCAAAGAATACAGCAAAGCGCCCCGAGTTATCGCTCAGTAAAAAAGGAATGGCGTAGGCGCCTACCTGTGCCAGGTGCGCAATTATTACGCGGTTATATAACAAGGCTGCATATACCGTACCGGCCGTAAAAACCAGCATCAGGGCAAAGGCAACTGGTTGCGGCAGCAAATGATAAAAACTGTAGGCGGTATAGGTAATGAAATACAGCACGGCCAGTCCGCCCCCCATTAGCACACTGCTATAGGCCTCATACTTTTTCTTTAACCGGATCGCTACGGTCACCAGGGCTATGCCAGCAATATATCCATTGATCACCCGTACTATCGGGCTTACCATATTATGTTCGATGGCATATTTGGCGCCAATGAAGATGCCTATGATGGTAACCAGTATGCCTACCTTGCTGGCAACGTTCTTTCCAATAAATTCTTCAAAGGAAGAGGACGATTGAGTGGTAACTCGTGGTGGTGGTGGGGGTGGCGCATGATGGGTTGGCGCTTCAATAACTTCTTTTACTGCTATCGTCTCTACCTGCAGGGGTGTTACAGGGTCAGGCAGTGAAGTATCATTAGCATTCACCGTTCCTTTCAGCGTTTCGAGCTCATTGATCAGATGTACCAGCTGATTGCTGATTACAGACTGCCGGCTCGCCAGCTCCTGAATGCGACGGCTTAGGGCTTCAATTCTCTCATGGATATTTTTATCCATAAACAGGTTGTTGGTTAAGCTAAAGAAAGCATAAAAACCGTTAACAACAACTTAAATTCCGTACTCAGGCAAATCCTCAAGCATTTGCAGCTGGTTGTTTTTTCTTATATATGCAAAACTTGCCGCTCCATTGGTAATTACAAGATAGGGAACGGGTACGGCTATGTTATACCGCAATACCTGGTGCAATACATCATCCTGTAAGGGTACTTCCATTGCCTTGCACTCTACCATTAACCAGGGTTGGTGTTGTGCGCTATAGATAAGAATATCAAACCGCTTTTTCATTTCTCCTAACCTGATCTCTTTTTCAATAGCAATAAGGGGAGCGGGATATTTTTTGGTCTGTAATAAATATTGCAGAAAATTCTGACGAACCCATTCTTCCGAAGTTAACCGAATCCATAGGCGGCGGCATTCATCAAAAATAAATTCTTTCCCTTCTACCCTTTTCATGCGGAAAGGAAACAATGGATATTCAATCCTGATCATATTGTCAAAGCTACTATTTACCATTTCTTAGTACTAAAAATCAGCCGCGTTTGCTTAAAATAAACGAAATTTATTAACTATATATATGACATACAGATGAAAACAAAAGATGAAATAGTAAAAAACTGGCTCCCTCGTTACACTGGTGAATCCCTGGAAAATTTCGGTGAATACATTCTGCTCACCAACTTCAGCGGTTATGTAAAAATGTTTGCCGAATGGAATAATGTACCCGTTACAGGCATTGACCGCCCCATGCAATGCGCCACGGCAGAGAACATTACCATCATCAACTTCGGCATGGGCAGCCCCACCGCCGCTACCATTATGGACCTGTTGACAGCCATTGAACCCAAAGCCGCGTTGTTCCTG
>NZ_JBJMLX010000295.1:0-8473 GCF_045805085.1 Niastella sp. | reverse complement strand
TTCAACTTACAGGTTTCAGCAGTCAACAAAGATCTTTTGCGCAGCAACAATCACCTTTCCCTAAAAAACAAAAGACGCCGCAAGCTAAACTGCCTGCTGCGCCTTTCAATTTCTTCGTTAAAAGCGATCAACTTATAAGATATCCTGAAACGACTTCTTACTTACTTCACTTTCTATAAATTGTTTGAAGCCTTCCAGTGTAGTGAACCGGTTATCACTTTTTTCCCAGCCTGCATAGAAGCGAAATAACACCGGTTGATCATTTGTTATATTGGCCTTCATGATATATGTGTTCTGAATATCAGTGTTGACATTGGGCGTTGTGCCTGTACCGGCTACCTGTGCAGCCGGCATTAAAATGGCCATACCCAGTTTGTCTTTATTCTCTGATTGCACATCATAAGTAAAGATGGATCTATACCCTGTTGTGTTTACTTCGTATACTGTATTGCTGTGCAGGTTAACGATGCCGGTCACCAATTTCGCATTGGCGGGTGCGCCCTTTACCCAAACCTTGCTTTCATAGAAGTATTGTCCGCCCCAGATAGCAATTTCTTCAATCACGGTTACCGGCGCCAGCCCTTCGGCCACTTTCCAATTCTTATAAGTAAGGCGGCAGATAGCCCTGACAGGACCGTCAGCCAGTTTCTCGTAAGTAACCTGCTCAATATTTTTGCCGCCTAAACGAACGAGGGTATCTTTTCCATTTGGCAATGGCACCTGTAAGGCTAATGCGCCGGCGCCTAATGAGGCTCCTACTTTCAGGATATCCATTCCCCAATCGGCCAGTTTGTGATAGTTCTTTGCGGTATCTGCGCCCACTTCATCCAATACCATGCTGTTGGTTATTTTACCCCAGATGTCTTTTCCATTACGAACATCAAAATATAACCGGAAACCTACTTTATCATTTTCCCAGGCCGGTCCTTCTGTTAAATAAGGCGGCAATGGTTGTTTTGAAAAATCGGTTGGCTGGGCATTTACCGGCATCGTGTCTTTATCGAGCGCAACAGGTCCGAATGTATTATCAGCATTCTTTTTCATTTGCCGTACATGCGCGCGTACCATGGCTTTTATTGTAGCGGGGGCATCAGACACTTCGCCGTTCACTACCAATTTTTCATTGGGTTTGAACGAATACAGGAAGGAGGCTTCATCCCATTGCTGATCGCCATTCAGGTCATCATACTGTACAACTACAGGCATACCGGTAGCACTTTTTATCTTCAGGTATTTACCTGGTGCAATATTTCCTACGCTTTTTTCCAGCCTGGCCCTTTTTAAAACGATCAACTCATCCTTGCGTTCATCGCTGGTGCTGTTATCAATTACTATTTGTTTGGGCGAACTACAGGATGCTACCAGGATTAATAAAGCGATCAGGTTATGTTTTAAATGCATGTAGTTATTTAGAATTTTTTGCAATGATAGATATAAAGTTGACCAGTTGACCAGTTAACGAGAAAGAAGAAGCTTAGGGAAATAAAGTAGTGGGTTGATAAGGTTGAAAAAGTTGATACAGTTGATATAGGAAGTATTAGACTTGCCCCAGGCGATGCCGGAGGGGTCGAGGGAGACCCGATTGCCGCGAGGGCACCTTTGCCTTCTGCCCTTTGCCCTTTGCCCTCTGCCCTCTGCCTTCTGCCTTCTGCCCTCTGCCCCGCTCATTCCTTCACCAACTTCCTCTCCAAATCCTCCAAAGACACGCCCTTCGTCTCCGGCACCTTACTAAGCACCCATATCAATTGCAACGCCATCATAAAAGCAAAGAAACCAAAGATGGGCCAGGGATTATCTTTGAAGATGCCATCATCCTTATCTAAGAACACGGGCGTTATCAGCGTAATAAGCGCTGCAAATACCCAGTGCACACTGGCGCCAAACGATTGTCCCATTGCACGGACTCTATTGGGGAATATTTCAGAGATAAAAACCCAGATCACCGCGCCCTGCCCTATCGCATGCGCCGCTATAAATAATAAAAGGAATACCATCAATAAACCTGCGCTGGCATGCGCATAAAAGCACCAGGCTACCATGGCCAGACTGATGATATAGCCGATTGAACCAATAATCAGCAGGGTCTTTCTACCCAATCTGTCAATGAGATATAAACCCAGAAAAGTGAAGAGGAGATTGGTGCCGCCAATGGCAATGGAATTTAATAAAGATTCTTTCGCCGCTAAACCCGCCCTGCTCAGGATCTCCGGCGCATAGTATAAAATAAAATTGATCCCCGACCACTGGTTAAAGAATGCTACGAAAAATGCCAGCCAAATGATCGAACTATATTTTTTACTAAAAAAATGATGGTTATCATGTCCCGCGTGTGCTTCATGTGTAGCACTGGCAGTGATCATCTGTATTTCGTCATCGATGTTGTTCATGCCCAGCCGTTCCATTACTCGTCTGGCAGCCGTGTTGTCGCGCTTCACCGCCACCAGCCAGCGCGGACTTTCAGGGATCCCAAACACCATCAACGTATAGATCAGGGATGGAATAGCCATAACACCCAACATCCAGCGCCAGTCGTTAGGGCCGCCCACACCCTGTAAAAAATAATTGGACAAAAAAGCGATCAGGATGCCAAACACAATATTGAACTGGTACATAGCTACCAGTCGTCCCCTTGTTGATGGGGTGGAGATCTCTGAAACATAGGTAGGCGCTGCCACGGAAGAAACGCCTATGCCTAAACCGCCAATAAAGCGGAAAAACGAAAACACATAGGGACCATTCGCCAACGCAGACCCCAGGGCCGATATACTGAAAAAAATACCTATCCACAACAACACTTTCTTACGGCCATATTTTTGCGCCGGTAATCCGCCCAACAACGCCCCCACCACGGTACCCCACAAGGCCATTGACATGATGAAAAAACCATGGAACAAGCGGGAAGTATGCCATAATTCTTTTATAGGCAAATTGGCGCCCGAGATCACCACTGTATCGAACCCGAAAATAAAACCGGCAAGGGCCGCAATCAATGAAATGCCAAATAAATTAGCTGAGGATGCTGTGCTGCCAGATTGCGCAGTAGCCCTGGAACCGAAAGAAACTTGCATAGCAGTCGTTTTATAGCATAAGGTAGCGCTTTTAGCGCGTTATTCCGCCTAAATGTCAGGCGACGTTCTATCCACAACTTGTGCAAAAACTGTTGTGCATAAATGCTTATCCGCCCCTATTTTTGCCCATTACCCGATAATGTAATCTAGTGCAAATGATATCAACAAAAAGCGATCAGAAAAATGTGTTACTGTTTCAGCCTCATCGTTTATTGTCGGATCATAATTTGATGGAATGTTTACAGATCACCAAAGAAAAAGGTATTCCCAAATATGTAAACATTGAGTTGAACAGTTCCGAACTAAATAAGAATTTTCCTAAACTTCCCAAAGAAGTGAAAGAAGTGTTGCTGGGCTTCGGAAAAGAGAAGATCGCCCTGATGAAAGACGATGTTCAGAAAAAGTTCACGCTGCAACGCGCGGGTGTTTCCTATGAGGTGTATTCCAAATCTGCCCTTTCCCGCCGGTTGCATGAACATATGGAAAGAATGAAACCATTTGCCGCACTGGTAAAATGGTATCACAAAATACCGGGTGAAAAAGGAAGTTTTAAAACAGCGCCGGGCAGCTTCAGCACCTTTAAACCCAAACTTGAATTTGAGGTGGTGAAAAATGGTACGGGTCTTCAATTAAACACCATCATTTCAATAAACGGAACGCCTTATACCCTCGGTGAGTTCAACCGTTTCCAGTTCCTGTTGTTGAGCGGTAATGAATATTTTATTCTTTCTTATAAAGATTATCAAACGCTGGAATGGTTAAAGGATAATGATCCGCAACAATACAGCCACCAGCCCAATGAGCTGGCTGAAAACATTCTGGCCAAACTGGAAACAGATTATCCGGTTAACCGCAACAACCTGTTCCAGAAAAATGAACTTCGCATTACTCCGGTGAACCGGGTTATGCTGAGTGAGATCAGTCAGTCGTTCCTGGTGTTAACGCCCCAATGGGAATACGATGGTTTTATCATTGAAGGGCCCTGGAAAGAAACCTACGATATCACGCGCAATGGCCAGTCGTATGCCATTTATCGCAATCAACAGGATGAAAAGGATTTGTGGCAATTGCTGGAAGGATTGCATCCCAATTTTGAAAAACAACTGAACGGCTACTATTACCTTTCTTTTGAGGAAGCGCAAAAAAAACAATGGTTCCTGAAAGTATACCATAAACTACTCGATCTGAACATCCAGGTGATCGGGATGGATATGCTGCAACATTTCCGCTATTCGCAGCACAAGGTAAAAGCAGACGTTACCATAAAAAAAGAAGTTACCGATGCGCTGGTGCTGCATATGATCATTTCTTTTGGGGAGGAAGAAGTATCGCTGTTAGAAGTACAAAAGATCGTGCAAGCCGGACAACGCGCCATTCTTTTACAGGATGGTTCGCTTGGCATTTTGAATGATGAGTGGTTGCAAACCTATGGCACCATTATCCGGCATGGAAAAATTTCCGGCCAGGAAATACAGGTTCCCCGCTGGCTGGCATTCAGCGAAGAAGAGGCAGCCGATGGCACTTCGGTATTGAAACCAACGTTACACAATACCTGGTTAGAAAAATGGCAACTGTGGCAAAAGGATGGGGAAACGGTGTATAAAGTGCCTGCAGTAATTAATGCCCAGTTACGTCCCTATCAGCAGAAAGGATTTGAATGGATGCTATTACTGGCGGAAGCGGGCGCCGGCGCCTGTCTGGCAGATGATATGGGTTTGGGTAAAACGCTGCAAACGATCAGTGTGCTTACCCATCAGTTGCATGAAAAAGCTACCCAACGTCACCTTATAGTTTGTCCGTCTTCGCTTATTTATAACTGGTCGCAGGAGTTGCAAAAATTTGCGCCACATGTAAAGGTGCTGATCTATCATGGCGGCAACCGTTCAATACAGGATGCGGCTACCGGCGATTTCCAGGTGATCATTACCAGCTATGGCACCGTTCGGCAGGATATTGAAGAAATGTGTACCATTAACTTTGGCACAGTGGTGCTCGATGAAAGTCATAATATCAAGAACCCGGCGGCCCAGATCACGAAGGCGGCAGAGCGTTTACAATCCGGTTTCCGCGTGGCGCTGAGTGGTACACCGGTCATGAATAATACATTTGATCTGTATGCGCAATTGAACTTCCTGTTACCGGGCATCTTTGGCAGCAGGGAATTTTTCCGGCGCGAATATGCCGATGCCATCGATCATCGCCGCGAGAGCGACAAGATCAAAACCCTGCAACGGATCACGGCGCCCTTCGTTTTGCGCAGAACCAAAGAGCAGGTAGCCAGCGATCTGCCTGCGAAAACAGAAATGGTGATGTGGTGCGAGATGAGCATGGCGCAAAAGCGTTTGTACGATGAAATAAAGGACAGCATTCGCCAAAGTGTATTTCTGAATATAGAACAGGAAGGTCTTAATAAAAGTAAGCTGGCGGTATTACAAGGCATGTTAAAGCTGCGCCAGATCTGTAACTCGCCGTTGTTGTTGCCCAGCGAAGAACAAACCTGCAACGACTCAGTGAAGACCGATCTGTTGATGAATGAATTGCAAAACAACCTGAAAGATCATAAAGTACTGGTGTTCTCTCAATTCACCAGCATGCTGAACCTGCTGGCTGAGAACTGCCGCGAGCAGGGCATTGCGTATTATCACCTCGACGGATCAACCCCACCTGAAAAACGGCAGGAGCTGGTTAATCAGTTCCAGGCTCCCGATAATACGACCAATGTATTTTTAATTAGTCTGAAAGCAGGTAATGCCGGGTTGAACCTCACAGCCGCCAGCTATGTGATCCTGTTCGATCCCTGGTGGAATACCGCCGTGCAGCAACAGGCCATTGACCGTACGCATCGTATTGGCCAAACCAAAAATGTATTTGCTTATAAGATGATCTGTAAAGATACCATTGAGGAAAAGATCATTTCGTTACAGCAACACAAGAAGCAGCTGGCGGAGGAGTTGATCTCCGAAGATGAGGGTTTTGTGAAATCACTTACTGAGGATGATATTAAGTATCTCTTTAGTTAATATAGACAAAGGTGAGCCACCTTTGAAAGGTGACCCACCTTTGTTACATCATCGCCAAATGTATTTTAGCTCCGAAATGCATATTATCATTCGCCAGCACCCTTTCAAAACACGCCTTCGCTCCCACTCCATCTCCTAATCCCAATAATCCCAGTGCAGACAGATAATCGCAATGCACCTGGTTGCGGGTGTTGAGGTTGTCATCAAAAATTAAAAGATTGGGTAACGATACGGCGAAATAATCGATCCTGATCTCATCTGATCTGTGCTCCCTTCCATATTCAATCAGATCATTAAAGATAGCTGATGCCTTTTCTTTATTACCGAGTTGTTTCCAGGCCATGCCCTGGTAAAAGATCTTGTCCGGCTGCTGATCGTTGTAGAACAGGGCAGCAGTTGGTTGCGACAATCCATTTGTTGCTTTGGTGAAATACTCCTTTGCCGTAGCGCTATTACCCATCCGTTCATACGCAATACCGAGCCAGTAAAAGAGATCATTTTCCTGTGCGCCAAACAATTTGCCTTCACCCAGGTTATGGGGATACTCCTGCGCCTGTTGCAATAACCAGATCGCTTTTTCATAGTCCTTCGCATGAATGCATTGTTTAGCTATCTCCGTTAAACTAAACAGGTACTGCGCCGATACTTTTCCTTCGCCACCCTCCCATGGATGGAATTTCCGGTCCATGATCTGTTGATAGGCTTTTTCATATTGACCAATGAAGTTATATAGTGATGCACGTTCGAGGTACAGATCGTCCCGTTGTTCAACTACCTTCGCATGCTTTTCCAGGAACTGCAAACGTTCTGTTACGTCTTTATTTAACCGTTTATACAACTGATCCAGTTCCATTAAAACCCGGGCATCGGTTTTATCAAGCGCAAAGGCTTTTTCATACATGGCCAGCGCTTTTGTCGCATCCTGTCGTTTGTTGAAATAGGCAATACCCAGGTTACGGAATACCGTGGGGAATGTGGAATCCCGTTGGGCTGATAACTCCCATTTGGTAATAGCCTCTTCATACTGTCTTTTATCATACCACAGGTTGGCCAGATAATAGGGCGCTTTAGCATCTTTGGACATGATGGTTAAAGCCAATTGCAGCAGACCTATATCTTCCAGCCGGTTGGGGAAACAACCATTACTGTCGGCACCAGCAGCTTGTGCATAATAACCGTGTGCTTTTTCCGGATCGTTTTTAACATGATGAAACCCGCCCAGGTAATACCAAACCATTGGAGATACCGGTTCACCGGCATTATCGACATACCACTGTAACAACTGAATGGCATCATCGTACAAACCACAAGCCATATAATCCAGTGCATATTCTATGTAATTGTGTACATAGCCGCGTGCATGGTGTTGCAATTGTTCAAACGCCTGTTTTGCTGCTGCGCTATTACCTAACGCCTCGTTTGCTTTATACTGTTCTGCATACAGCGAAAGATTGAATGCATCGCGTTGTAATCCTTCTTTACAAACCTGTAAAGCCCGCTCGTATTGTTGCAGCGCATTACAGGCTGCCGCTTTCAACGCCCAGGCTTTGCTATTGCCCATATTCCTGTCGAGCGATTGTTGCGCATGGGTTAATGCAGTAGCAGGTTCACCCTGTAACAGGTCGAGCTGCGCCAGTGAAAAAAAGGCGCTGCTTTGCCAGGCGCTGCTCCAGGTAGCTTTGTAAAACGCTTCATACGCTTCTTTATACCTACCCTGGTATTTGAGCCCTAACCCGAGGTTATAATAAGGTTCGCTATCATAGGGATTTGGATTGCGTTGGGTGCCGGTAGCAATGGCCTTTCTAAAATAGGGTTCGCTTTTTGCAAACTGTCCACGCCGCAGGTACCAGGCGCCCAATGCATTGTTATTTCGAAATCACCTGCATCCCGGCGCAACGCTTCTTCATAATACGGGACCGGACTATACGTAGCATGCCGGTATTGTTCCAGGTGCTGACCTGTCAGGAACAATTGTTCATTATTGCTTACTTCTGCCGGTGGCAAAGCGGCTTTAGCCGGTTGTGGTATTTCGTTCTTTTTATTCTTTACCGGTTCATATCGCAATACTTCTTTGCCAGCTGCATTGGTAAGAACGAATAAAATATTCTCCGGCGTGGTTTCTTTATCTACCGCTATAGATCTGGTATATAATTTTTCCGGCCATGCCTCGACTATTTCATTAAGTAAAGATTTACCAGCACTATTAAATAGCTCTAATGTAAGTCCATGCTGTTTTGACGTGGCAAACAATTTTATCACCAGGTTGTCATTGTCTTTCTCCAAATTCACCAGCAGGTCTTTTGATGCATTCTTCACCAGTCCCAGTTCGCGGTAAGGCATAAAATACTGGGTGAAGGTTTTTTCTTCATAAGGCATCAACCACGA
>NZ_JBJMLX010000294.1:0-6867 GCF_045805085.1 Niastella sp. | reverse complement strand
CTGCAACGGGATACAAAGATCAACATCTGGGGATGGGCAGAAAAAAATGAAAAGGTCAGTATTGTTTTTAATGGTAAACATGCTACCACAAAAGCCGGCGCCGACGGCAAATGGTTTATTTCACTGCCTCCGATGAAAGCAGGTGGTCCATTTACCATGAACATTTCGGCCAGCAACAAAATAACCCTGAAAGATATATTGATCGGTGATGTATGGGTTTGTTCCGGACAGTCGAACATGGTGCATCAAATGGAATTACATGGTGTTACTTACGCCAATGATATTGCAACAGCCAATTATCCGCAAATCAGACAGTTTTGGGTAGAAAATAAAAGCGACCTGAACGGGCGACGTGATGATTTAACTACCGGCTCCTGGAAATCGGCTAACCCGGATGATGTAAAAGTATTTTCTGCCGTTGCGTATTTCTTTGCAAGAAAGACCTATGAAAAATACCACATACCCATTGGCATTATCAATGCAAGTGTGGGCGGCACGCCCATAGAAGCATGGACCAGTGAAGAAGGGCTGGCGGGATTTCCATCTATCCAAACAACCATTCAAAAAAACAAAGACACGGCTTATTTCAATAGCTTAAACAGAAGCGCATTTGCAAACCGGGACAACAACGCTGCAGCCGCTGTACATGACAAAGGACTTACAGGGCCGCTTCCCTGGTATAATGCGGCCTATGTGCCTAAAGGCTGGCATAACATTGCCATACCCGGTTATTGGGAAGACCAGGGCATAAAAGAGCTGAATGGGGTGGTTTGGTACCGGAAAGAAGTGGATGTACCTGCATCAATGGCAGGAAAAACCGCGCGTATCTTTTTGGGAAGGATCGTTGATGCAGATGTTTTATATGTGAACGGGCAACAGGCGGGCAACACAACCTATATGTACCCTCAACGACGCTACCATATCCCTGCCAACCTTTTAAAAGCAGGGAAGAATCTATTTGTAGTTCGCGTAACCAATAACAGTGGTAAAGGAGGTTTTGTGCCAGACAAACCTTATTATCTTTTTTCGGGCAATGATACAGTTGACCTAAAAGGTTACTGGCAATATAAAGTGGGCGAAGTATTTGAGCCGGCTACACGTTGGGGAAGCTTTGGCATTGCAGCACAAAATCAGCCAACAGCCCTGTTTAATGCCATGATAGCTCCATTGGTGAATTATCCAATAAAAGGATTTATCTGGTACCAGGGCGAATCGAATACAGGCGGTGCCGAAGAATATGCAAAATTACAACCGGCACAGATCGCCGACTGGCGAAAACAATGGCAGCAGGGCGAACTACCCTTCCTGTTTGTGCAGCTTCCTAATTTTATGGATGTTTGCTATTCCCCTGAAGAAAGCCAATGGGCGGCGTTCAGGGAATCACAATTACAATCACTGGCAGTGCCGAATACTGCTATGGCAGTAGCCATCGATGCAGGTGAATGGAACGATATACACCCTGATAATAAAAAAGTAGTGGGCGACCGGCTGGCACTGGCTGCCTGGAAACTGGCTTACAACGAGAAAGATCTTGTAGCATCCGGGCCATTATTTCGTTCTGCAACCATTGAAAACAACAAGATCATCCTCCGTTTTGATAATACCGGCACGGGACTGATATCGATCGACGGTGAGCCGCTTAGTCAGTTTGCCATTGCAGGCGTTGATAAGAAATTTGTTTGGGCCAATGCACAGATCGAAGGTGACAAAGTAGTTGTATGGAGTGATCGGGTTCCTGCACCGCTGTATGTAAGATATGCGTGGGCAGATAATCCTGATGGCGCCAATTTATACAATAAAGAAGGGCTACCCGCCTCCCCTTTCCGTACAGACTAGTAACAGATCATTTTATGCTATTTAAAGGATGGGGTCTTTAAAGAAGACCCTCTGACAATCAGATCCGCGGCCATAACAGTGGTTTCTGTTAGTAAAGAAGTTTCCCCCCCTTTTGCAATAGTATCGATCAATTGCCGGGCGGCCATCCGCCCCATTTCCATACCGGAATAATTAATGGTTGTAATAGCAGGCACGGTCAACCTGCAAATAGGATCGTTATTAAACCCGACTATAGCAATATCATCCGGCACCTGAAATCCATGTTCCATCAGCGTGCGCATACAGGCAGCTGCCACCAGATCATTAGTAACAAATAACCCATCTGGTTTTTCCTGCATGGCTATGATTTGCGTGGCTGCATCCATCCCCGCCTGTTCAGTGATGTCCTTCACAATAAGCAGATCATCCGCAAACGGAATAGTATGATCGGTCAGGGCATTACGAAAGCCGGTATACCTGTCTCTATATACATTTCTTTCCAGGCACGATGTTATAATAGCTATACGTTTACAGCCCTGTTGAATTAAATGCTGCGTAGCGGCATACCCGGTACCAATATTGTCTATAACTACGTTGTGGTTATTACTACCTGTATCTACCCGGTCAAAAAAAACTACCGGTCTGCCTTCATTAGAAAATACTTTAAAATGCTCCAAATTGGTAGTCCCAAAAGAAAGCGATGCCAGTAACCCATCTACCTGATGATTGAAAAGCAATTGAACATTGGCCACTTCCTTTTCCATATTTTCCTGCGAATGCATGATCATCATTTCATAGCCTGCCCCAAAAACCACTTGTTGTATACCGATCAATGCAGACTTAATGAAGTCACTTTGCAAGGTATGCACCACTACCCCAATGGTATTGGTTGCACTCTTTTCCAATTTTGTTCTGAAATAGCCGGATTGAACACCGGAATGCGTATTAATTGGCCGGTTCAAACCGGGCGCCTTGCGGCTTTTATAAGGAAAATCCCTGAGAGACCTTTCCCCGTTGAGTGAGGACAGTTTATTCTTCCAGATCCCATCGTTCGATGTAACACGTTTTCCTGCTGGCATGCAATACTGTTTCCTCTAAAATAGGTTTTTACCTTAAAGAAAAAGTAGCCGCAACGGCCAGATACAGCAGTTTAAGACAATTGGACGAAAATTTGATACAAATGGAATAAAAAGGAAGCTTACCGCTTTTTGATGGATGACTGACGCACTATAAGTTCGGTACGCATGGTAAGGTTGCTGGCCTGCTCAATGGTGCCCACTCCATTCAGTTGATTGATCAACGTACGGGCCGCAGCTGCGCCCATTTCCTTTCCGGGATAATTAATTGTTGTAAGCGTAGGTCTAATGAAAGTACCTATGGTATCATTGTTAAAGCCAACCACAGCTAGATCCTGAGGGACTTTCACCTTATTTTCCAAAAACGTGCGGATACATACAGCGGCAGCAAAATCATTGTTGATAAATACACCATCCGGCATGGGTTTCATCTGCATTACTTTCCTGGCAGCTTCTATGCTCTCTTCCTCAGTTACGGGAGCAACCACCACCAAACGTTCATTAAAAGCTATCTTATTTTCAGCGAGTGCATCGCGAAATCCTTTATACCGGAGCGCATTTACCGGTGTTTTCAGGCTGGAAGTAATATGCGCCATGCGGCGGCATCCCTGCTCTATCAGGTGCTTTGCGGCCATATAACCGCACATTCTATTGTCGATAACAATGGAAGTGATGCCGGCATGTTGGTGCAGGCTGTCGACCAACACTATGGGAATGGATTTATCAACAAAAACAGTAAAGTGATCAAGATCTTTGGAATTGGAAGAAAGCCATGTTATCACTCCATCAACGCGCCGGTTAAAGAGATTACGGGCGTTTGCCGCCTCTTTTTCAACATCATCCGATGAATCGGTAATAACTACTCCATAACCTGCTTCATTAGCCACTTTTTCAACCCCGGATAGCAGGGAGGTCATAAAACCGCTGTTCAATTCATGCACCATAACACCAATGGTCATAGTCTTTTGTTGCCGGAGGTTGCGGGCAAACAAATTTGAGCGATACCCCATCTGTTCGGCCACATCAAATATTTTTTTCTTCGTCTTTTTGTTGATGGCCGGATGATCCTGCAAAGCCCGGCTAACTGTTGAGGCAGACAGTTTTACCTTTTTCGCAATATCATAAATGGTGATTTCCTTCTGACTTTCCATATTCAGATAAAAATACAACTTTAGCAATTACAATAGCTGTTTCCCAGCTTGTCATTCATAAAAGAGGTTCCTCATGTGACAAATTATTTTATGCTTTCAATGCAATCGGTTGCATCTTCACAAACTTATCATTAACTTAGTTTCAGGCTTTCTATCATTGTTTGTGATCTGCCTGCTGCCTGTTTTAACCCTCTTCCCTTCCTTATTTGGTATGACCGGGTGCCCTGTTAATGCCCATTCCCCCTTTATAGCCGGTTGCCGCGCTGCAACCAGAAAAACTGATTTGCCTGTTCTATCGTAAACAGGTGAAAGGAGATCTGTTTATCTGTTTTTACCAATAATTATTAACTATTAAAATTTAGCTTGTCTATGAAAAAAGATCTAACGAACATTCTTGCCATTATTGTATTGTTAGTAGGTTGTTCCAAAAAGAATACACCCGGAGAAAACGATACTACTTCCGGTGGTGCGCCCCGGGAAGAAGCCACAGCCGCGGTGAACGCCAGCACGGTTCAGCAAACCATTCAGGGATTTGGCGGCGCCAGTATTCCCATCTGGATCGGCGATCTAACGAGCGATCAACGTACAAAAGCATTTTCTACGAGTAGTGGCATTGGCATGAGTATATTGCGGGTAATGGTACCGGATAACAGCAGCCAGTTTGCCGCTGAAAAGGCTACCATCGATGCGGCCAAAGGGCTCGGCGCCCGGGTAGTGGCAACCGCCTGGAATGCCCCTGCCTCCATGATGAGCAACCTGTACCTGAAAACAACTTCCTACGCGGATTACGCAGCGCACCTGAGATCATATAATACGGCCGTGGGTGGCGTTTATGCCATCAGCCCGTGGAATGAACCCAACTATCTGGCCTCAGGCTGGATGCATGGCACCGCCACGGAAATAGCCAATTTTGTTGCACAACAAGGCAGTAATTGTGGTGCACCTATTATAGCTCCCGAGCCGTTCAACATGGATCAAACCTTCATTAACACCTACCTGGGTAATACAACCGCGGCGTCAAAAACGTCGTTTGTATGCGGCCATATTTATGGAAAAACGCCCTATAATCTGGGAAGCATTGGCAAATCGGTTTGGATGACCGAACACTATACCAATTCGTCGATCAGCGGCAATGACTGGAACAATGCCATGACGGCAGCCAAAGAAATACATGATTGTATGAATGCAGGATGGGCTGCCTATGTGTGGTGGTATATTCGTCGCTCATATGGCCCTATAGATGAAAGCAGCAACATTACTAAACTGGGCTATGTTATGACGCACTTTGCCCGGTATATCCGCCCAGGCTATAGCAAAATTTCCTGCACTGCCAATCCAACCTCGGGCGTTTACACCACCGCATATAAGAGTGGAAACCAAATAGTGATCGTGGCCATCAATACAAATTCGGCCATCACCTATCAGCCATTCACTGTTAGCGCGGTTACTGTAAATAATTTCAACCGGTATGTAACTACCAGTTCATCGAACCTGGCTGCAAGCAGCTTTGCCGTTTCCAATAACAGCTTTGGTATTAACCTGCCGGCATCGAGCATTACCACGCTGGTATCGTACTGACAATAATCCATTATAAAAAGAGGCCGCTCCTGTCTCAGCTCGTGCGGGACAGGACGGTCTCTTTCATAAATCCCCTCGCTATTCCTCTTCATTGAACACTCCGTTGGCTGACTGGTACAAAAAGCATTTTGCACTACTATCGGAGGTGTCTTGAGATTGCCTTGGGATTGCCTCAATACCCAGGCCATTCCGATACCATTATGCTACCATTCCAGTACCATTACGCTACCCTTTTGCCTGTGAGGAACTGCCCTGAATACGCTACCTTTAAAGCAAACAACTCACTTATTGGAATAACAACCTTTTATTACCTTTCCCTATGGCCGATCTGAATCAATACTTCATGGAATTTTCTCCCCTGGAAGAAGAGGTGTTAGCTATACTGCTTCAAAGTACTATTACCAGAACATTTGACAAAGGGGACTATTTATTACAGGCAGGCAATACCTGTAAATACCTGTATTTCATAAACGAAGGGCTGGCTAAGTCATTTTTTAGCAGAGAGGATAAGGAATTCATTATGCGCTTTTTTTCAGAAGGCAGGGTGTTTTCGATCTTTGATAGCTTTCTCAATCGACAGCCATCCCGGTACGCTCTGGTAGCGCTGGAGCAAACCACTGTTACGCTGATACATGTAGACACCATGGAGGATCTTTGCAAGCGCTATCATAGTATGGAGACATTCTTCAGGAAATTGGTATCGGTGGCTACTACGAGAATGATGAGGCGAATAAGTGAGATGTTGGAAGATAATGCAACAGAGCGGTATAACCAGTTTATAGCAGAGAATAATCAGATCCTGCAGCGGATCAGCCTGGGAGATCTGGCAAAGTATCTGGGGATTACCCAGCAATCCCTGAGCAGGATAAGAACGACCAGGTGATTATTTACCATAGGGTAAAAATTGGCCGGAAGCCGCATGGTAATTTTGATAAAAATTACATTATGGCTACAGGAACATGGCAGATAGATGCCGGGCATTCGCAGATCGGGTTTAAGGTAAAACACCTTGGGATCGCTCATGTAAATGGGGTATTTAATGATTTTAGCGGAGAAATGGTGAGCGATGGAGAGGTGTTTGACCAGGCTGAGGTACGTTTTAGCATAAACGTAAAAACTATTGATACGAATAATGCGCAGCGGGATGAACATTTGAGATCAGATCTGTTCTTCGATGCGGAGCGGTTTCCGGTAATCTTATTCAATGGGAAGCTGGTGCATCGTGACTTAGCCTATCAGTTGGCGGG
>NZ_JBJMLX010000293.1:0-3906 GCF_045805085.1 Niastella sp. | reverse complement strand
CTCGACATTTACAACGCATCGGAAAATAGTTTTGGTGTAGCATCAGTAATTGTTTCAGGAAAAACAGATGCTGTTTTAATTGATGCACAATTTACTCTGGCTGATGCCGAAAAAGTGGCACAGCAAATTAAAAATTCGGGTAAAAAGTTAATCAGTATTTATATTTCTCATACAGACCCCGATTTTTACTTTGGGTTGGAAGTATTCAAAAAATATTTTCCGGAAGTTACCGCTTACGCTTCGCCGGCAACAGTAGAATCTATCAAAGCAACGGCACAGAAAAAGCTGGAGATTTGGGGCGGAAGATTAGGTAAAGCTATCACTTCAAATATTGTTTTGCCACAAGTTTTAAAAGGTAATAGTATTGAGCTGGAGGGTCAGCAATTAGAAATTGTAGGTTTGGAAGAGTTTCCATCTAAAACTTTTGTTTGGATACCTTCTATAAAAGCAGTGATAGGTGGCATCAATGTTTTTGGAACCACTTTTAACCTATGGATGGCAGATGCACAGACAGCAGAAGCTCGCAAACAATGGATTGCTGTATTGGATAATATAGAAGCTTTGCATCCGTCAATCGTAATACCTGCACACGCTAATTCCAATTCACCTTTCGATATTAGTGCGGTAAAACATACCAAAAGCTATATCCAATTTTACGAAGAAGCGTTGAAAACCAACAAAACTTCCGAAGCATTAATTGCAGCAATAAAAGCAAAATATCCAACCTTAACTTTTGAAACTGCTTTACAAATAGGAGCTAAGGTAAACACAGGGGAGATGAAATGGTAAAACAAATAATCTTCAACCTGGCAATGTTCATTGCATTGTCAGGTTGTTTTTTAAATAAAAATAGAATGACAAATCTTGAAATAATAAAAAGCACTTACGAAGGAAAAACTTCGGAAGAAAATGGAAAAAACCTTGCTAAATATGTGGCTGATGAGATTTCCTGGACAGAAGCCAAAGGTTTTCCGTATGCAGGCACATACATCGGTTTGGACAACGTGACCAAAAATGTTTTTAGCCGGTTGGGAAGCGAATGGATAGATTATAAATTTACTCCCGAAGATTATGTTGCCAGCGATGATAAAGTGGTAGCATATGGAACATATACAGGTACATACAAACTGACAGGCAAAGCCTTTATAGCGAGGGCTGCTCATGTTTGGAGATTGAAAGCCGGTGAAATTGTAAAGTTTGAGCAGTTTGTAGATAGTCAGCCAGTGATTGATGCAACAAAATAAGATCAACGCAAATTATTGGAGAGCATTAACTTCAAACAATTTGGTGACTTCTCTTGTTATTCCGCGCAAAATTCTGAATATATGTTTAGAACTTTGTCACACATCTAATGTATTATGCCGCATTAATAACTTACTATGACTCGTCAATAACTAACATTGGACCAACCTGACTAAACTTTGAACCAATCTCACTAATCTTTGAACCAATCTCACTAATTTTTGGAGCATCCTTACAAACTTTGGAGCAACTATAGTTAAATATGGCAAACTCTGTACAATTTACTGATAAGTTCATAACTATGGACCATAAGTAACTAATTTATCGTATAAAGTTTATTACTTACATGCACAAGATTAATACTTATGTCGAAAAATTACAAACTGATGCTCCAAAGTTGGTTATTGATGATCGTTATATAAGAATTGATGGAAAGTAATTCGAATTTGATGAATGTTAATGAACGAGGGTTAATTCATAGTTAGCTAGGATAATTGCATAAAATACGGTTAACGGACCAATGTAAGACTACCTTTTAAAAATATTTGCTTACCATTTAATACACCGGAGATCTGGTATACAAATGTTCCTGAAGACTGGTCAATGCCAATAAAGCGACCATCCCATCCAGACGATATTTGATTCGTTGAAAAAACTACTTGCCCCCAACGGTTGTAGATTTTTAATTGAGTCAGGTCGAAATTGGTATGCGGCGGAATACGGAACAGATCATTTTTCCCATCTCCATTCGGCGTAAACGCATTTGGTATATTTAATGAGTAGAGGGGCTTAATCTTAGCATCGCTGTATGCAGCGCATCCGTCCGTTGACACAACGCTGAGTCGGTAAGTGGTTTCATCCATTATGGGAACAGTAGTGGCATTCAGAGAGGTCTTATTTGAAAGCAATGCAGAAGGCTCCCAGTTAAATGAACGTATAGGTAGATTGATAATAGAATTGAACGTTACCTGTGTTCCCGGTTTTACGATCGTGTCAGCCGGAAAGATTACAATATCCGGCAGGGGATTGACCTTAATGGTGATAACATTGGACGTTGAAGATTGCGTTGCGCATGTATTTTGTCCGGGAGTTATAGTACAGGTGATCCTGTCCTGATCCGAAAGATTTCTTACGATGACCACTGGCTTGTTTGAACCGACTTCTACGTTATTTAGTTTCCATACATAAACAGGTGCGCTGCCGGCATTGGATATATTTGCTTCAACAGTAACATCCTCACCTTTACATATTGTAGTGTTAGCTGTACTGATAGTTATTCCCGCTGTTGTGTTTGTATTTACACTAATAGCAATCGGATTAGAAGTTGCCAGAGATGACGTCACACAGCTTTCGCTTGAAAGGAGCGTGCACGTAACGATGTCTCCATCGGCCAGCGTACTACTACTAAAGCGGTCACTATTGCTGCCTGTAGACACATTATTTACGTACCATGTGTATTGCGGTTGACTTCCGGGGTTGGAACTGTTTGAACTGAATGCAATATTGGTTCCTTTACAAATTGTAGTCTGATTACTGGATATTGTCAAAGCTGGTATCAACAGGTCATTCACAGCCATTTTGATTACCGGGGAAACAGCTGATGTTGTACCTCCGCAAACAGAAGTACACACTATCTCACAATTGATAACATCATTATTGACAAGTGTATTATCCATATACGTTGGTGAATTACTACCAACATTGTTGCCATTCTTTTTCCACTGATAGGTAGGCGAAGCGGCATTGGTAGTTTGCGCGGTAAATGTCACCGGAGTACCTTTGCAAATTTTATTATTGTCGGCCTTAACCGTTAATACAGGAGGCACATTAATTGTTGGAGTACTTGCCAGTATTTGTTTTCCGGAAAACTTACAGGTGTTATAAGCCAGTACATCGACCTGCCCGCTGCCTGCGCCTACCGTCACAGTTAGTTGTGTTGTTCCCTGGCCTGATTGTATTGACCAGCCTGCGGGAACTGACCAGGTATAACCGGTAGCATCATTTACCGGATCTATATCATAGATTACCGTTGTGCCTGCACAAGGAGAGGAACTGCCATTGATCGAATTGGGTACGTCAGGTGTATTTAATAAACATTGACCAAGCTTTACCACCCAGATGTCTGATTTTCCTTTGTTGACCAAAACATCCCCATCGCTGGAGTAGGAAGTGCCGGCAACGATATAACCGCCATCTGAAGTAACTTTGAAACAATGTGCGACGTCTTGCTTTGATCCGCCGAGTGTCTTCTCCCAAAGCAGTCCGCCGTTCATATCGACCTTGAATACCCAATAGTCGTTATTACCATGGTTGCTACTTACATCTACACTTGTGCTCAAGGTTCTCCCGCCAACAATAACCCCCCCATCAGCCGTTTGTTCAAGGGAATACGGATCATCGTAATTGTATCCTCCATAATTCTTTTGCCATAAAAGGTTACCCAGCGCATCATATTTCAGCAGGTAAATATCGTCTTGACCATAGTGTTTCGTTATATCTCCATTAGATGAGAAGGCGTAACCGGCAACTACGTATCCACCGTCGCTGGTACAAACAAGCCTCATGGCCTCATCATCCAATGAACCACCAAAATTTTTTATCCATAGCAAATTGCCCTGGGCATCCAGTTTACCTGTGATAATGTCGTAATTGCCTCTGGAGTTT
>NZ_JBJMLX010000292.1:0-6587 GCF_045805085.1 Niastella sp. | reverse complement strand
CCCAAAACCCCAAAACCCCATGTTGCTATATTCACGAATTAAAAATTAATCGGGAATTAACAATAATTTTAATACAATAAATATAAAATCGTAGAAATGAGTAAGCCATTGACTCTTGAGCTGATTCACATGAAAACAAAGACAAACAGAATCGAAAGTATAAAAAACCTTAACCTATGGGGTAATGATCTAGATGATATCTCGATAGTAAGCCAGATGTATGCATTAGAAGTGCTGTCACTTTTAAAGAAAGCGAACAAAGCGGGCACTGTCGATACATTCAGGGCACAATTTCCTCCAGCGTATGCACCATTCATTCATATCATCCAGGAACAGGGACAAAACATAGAAAACCTGTGTTATATAAATGAAAATACGATAGCGTTTGTTATAGGTTCTGCTTATGAAAAAAGAAGCGCCTATGTACTTACGAACAGGATCATTGAAAAGCTATCTGATTCCATCCAGGCAATTGGCCGTTCGCACCAGAACAATATTTACGCAATTGCAAAAACCAATTCTGTAACAACCCATAAGAACTGGGCAGGGAAAAAAATAGCTGAATTCAAATTGCCGCCTGTTGTCCCATTGCCCATCTCACAACTCATTCCTTTTAACGACGGATTATCCGTGCTGCTCGTTTCTTCCGAAGGCATTTACCTGCTCACCACCAGCGGGCACGCTATGATCCATCCCATTCCTGATCGGGAAGATAAGGACTGGAGCTCTTACATAGATATGGAGCACGCTGCTTTATCGTATGATAATAACTTCATTGCTGTAGGTGACCAAACATCCGCTCACCGGATCTTAAACCGCGCCGGCAACCATATAGCCACCATCGACCCGCAATCATCTTATCCCCATTATGCGTTGTTCTCCAAAGACGGACAACAGGTACTATTGAACTCCTGCCATTTATACACTGGCGCTACCATCAGTGTGCCCACTGCCGGATTTCCCAATATAAATACCGGCGTTGCCAGGAATACCATTATCGATAAAAACTGCCGCGTATATGCAGCAGTAGCTACATCGGAGCATTACATCTTTGGCGATGCGGCCGGTCATGTACAGGCATTCGATAAAGAAGGGAAAAAGTGCTGGCATTATTTTGTAGGTTCTACCATTACCAGCATGACGCTCTCTGAAGATGAAAAAACTTTATGGGTTGCTTCCTGCTCAGGGATGATCCATAAATTGAAGCTCAATGAAGGACAGCGCGATAATCACACCATTGGTAATGGCAATCACTATGAAGAGTTCAGGGTAATATTCTGGAAGAATGAACCGCAGCCTTTAGTGTGGTAATTAATCTCCGGCGCTATGTAAACTAAAAATGAAGATAATGTTATCAAATTTATCACTGCGTTCAATCATACAACCACTTGCTATTTTCGCCGCGTGAGAAATACGGTTACTGTTACTGTATAATTTTTCTCCTAACCCGTAGTACCAATCGATTGCTTTGACCGTCAATGCCCAATAAGGCATTCCTGCCTTCTGCATGTACCCGACCTGGTAATTTATAATTCTTATATATTTAAAAGTAACCCATCAGATGAAGAAACCGATCATTCTGCTGCTGGCCTTGCTATTGGCAGGTCTTGCAGGTCACCGACTAGCTGCACAAACTACCCAGGCTTCCATCATCGGCGTAATTACCGATGAGAACAAAAAACCGGTTGATGGAGCCAGCATTGTGTTAACCAATGAATCAACCGGCTTTACTACGGCAACACTGACCAATGAAAAAGGCCAGTACATTTTTAAGGAATTGCCATTGGGCGGCCCTTATACCATCAAGGCTACCTATGTTGGGTATGGTGAACAAAAACGTACCGACTATTCATTGAACCAGGGCGACCTGTTGCGGGTAAACATCACCATGCAGGTTTCTGCAGCCAGCATGAATGAAGTTACCGTAACAGCTACCGGCCAGCGGAAAAAATCAGAAAACTTTGGCGCCGCTACTTCTGTATCCGCCCGTGACATTTCCCGGTTACCGGTTAACGGCCGCAACTTTACTTCATTGATCGACCTGTCGCCACTCAGCAGCGGCAGCAACCTGGCCGGTCAGTTGGGTTCTTCTACTAATATCACTATCGATGGTACCTCCGCGAAAAATCCCACCTCAAGCAGTGGCACCAATAGCCGCATCGGCGGCCCCTATGCATTGTCTATGGAAGCTATCCGCGAATTCAAGGTAGTGACCAACCAATACGACGTTACATATGGTCGTAGTGGTGGTGGCACCATCAGCACGGTTACCAAGGCAGGAACCAATACCTTGTCGGGCAGCGCCTTTTTGTTTTCCCGCGCCGACTGGTTATCGAGTAAATATGATATGAAGGGCGCACGCCGGGTAAATGATTTTCATACCAACCAATATGGTTTTTCAATAGGCGGCCCCATTATTAAGAACAAAGCTCAGTTCTTTATTGCCTGGGACCGTCAGGATGACGCCCGGCCTTTACAATTACTCGATATTCAATCATCAGCGGATGCAAAACGCCTGCAAACCAATCCCGACACACTGAATCGCTATCTTCAAATTGCCAGGGATAAATACGGCGCAGCCAGTTCGCCCCAGGTTGGTTCTTTTGACAAGCAACGCCATACCGATGCCGCCTTTCTGCGTATTGACTGGCAGCTGAATGCAAAAAACCTGCTTACCATAAGAGACAACTATGTAAACGACCGGGCGCCACTGGCCCGGGATGATAATTCTACCAACAACATTTATGAAGTGTATGCCGATGCGCATGCCTGGAACAACAGCTTGCTGGCCACCCTGCGTACTGTGGTAAACTCCAAAATTACCAATGAGTTGAAGTTCCAGCACCTGTATACTTTTGAAGAAAGCTCGCCGGGCAGCCAGTTACCCCGGCAAAATATTCCAAGAGGTATTGTAGAACGCATCGCCAGTCCCGAGGGAAGTACTACCATCCAGTTTGGTGGCCAGCGTTATTCACCCGAACACTTTTTCAACAACGTGTTTCAATTGGTGAACAACATGTACTACAACACTAACAAATTCAACTATACATTTGGCGCCGACATCCAGTACACCCACATGAACTCTTTGTACGGCAGTGAAATGAATGGTCGTTTCTACTTCAACGGACTGAACAATTTCGATAACCTCAATCCCTACCGGTATGCCCGTGAAGTGGCCCTGAGCGATGACCCAAGCGTTAAACAGAACCTCCTGAATGCTGGTTTATACGCCCAGTTGAAAACGCAGCTGATGGCCGGTCTTGATGTGACCGCCGGGATCCGCGCCGATTATACCAATTACTTTAATAAACCCAATTTCTACCAGCTGGCGTATGACGAACTGGGTCTTGTCACCAACCGTTCGCTGAATACGCTCCAGTTACAACCTCGTATTCAGTTCAATTGGGACATTAATGAAAAACACCGCGACTACCTGCGTTTGGGCGCCGGTATCTTTGGTTCAGATATTAATAACTACGCCATGATCAACAACATGGTGTTTGATGGAACCAAAGTATTGTCTGTAGATATTCAGAAGAACATTCCCAAACCCAACTTCCCAGGCTACCGCAGCAATCCTGCATCAGCACCCGGCAAGGAATTGTTCGATCAGGGTGTTCCGCGCCTGGCCACTATCAACATGAATGGGAAAGATGCGCGCATTCCTGTCGTGTATAAAGCCAATATGTCGTACAGCCGCTTTATCACCAATAATTTTAAAATGGGAGTAACGTTCTACGCCACCATCGCCCGCAACAACTATATGTATGTTGACCGGAACATGGTGGATCAACCTTTCTTCCGTTTGAGCAATGAAGGCAACCGCGGTGTGTATGTGCCCGCTGCGAGCATCAGCCCTGCCGGGGTTACCGACTGGATGCAGGGCCGCAAAAGCATGAACGTGGGCCGTGTACTGGAGTTGAACAGTGAAGGCAAAGTAAACCAGTTTGCGGTGGTAGTAGATGGTACCTGGCGCTATTTTAAAGACGGAGAAATTTCCTTCAGCTATACCTGGAACGATACTAAAGACAACACCAGCTATAATGGCGATGTGGCCAACAGCGCCACCCTGGCCCTGATGGTAAAAGATGATCCACGTGATCTGAGCAAACTGACTTATTCCGATGGTCAGTTCCGGCATAAAGTGGTATTCTATGGAACATTACCCACCTTCTATGGCGTGAGCGTTGGCGTTCGCTATTCGGGTATCGGCGGCACCCGCTATTCATTAGCAAGCGGAAACGTGAATGGCGATTTCGTTGCCACCAACGATCTGGCTTATATCTACGATATCAACGACTCCAAAGTAGCAGAAAAATACCGCACAGGTATTTCTGCCATCCTGGATAATCCTGATGCAAGCGAAAGCTATAAAAAATACATTAGAAAAAGTATGGGCCAGGTTGCCGAACGCAATGGCGGTATCAACCGGTTTAACGGCGTATGGGATGTACGCGTTGCCAAGAAATTCAACCTATGGAAAAAACAATACGTTGAATTATCCGGCGACATCTTCAACGTAGAAAACCTGCTCAACAAAAATTGGGGCGCTTCCAGAAACCTGGGTAAACAAAGCATCTATCAAACGCAGGGCTTTGACAATGTTTCCCAAAACTATGACTACAAGGTTCAAACCAATACAGGTGTTATTACAAAAGGTGGTAACCCCTGGCAAATACAAATAGGTATCCGCTACGGCTTCTAATCGTGAATGGTGAATGGTCAATGGTCAATGGCGTCCGAAATTTGGAATTCCCCAATAATAGGGAAGTTTAAAATGAGCGAGCTATTCACCATTGACCATTCACCATTCACGATATGTCCTAGTGATGGAACTGGTAAAACAGTCCCACTTGCCATACCCGGTTCTTGAAATCATTCGTATTGCTCTTTGTAACATCAGTAAGTCCCAGGTTATAACGGGCATCAACACCTAAACCGCTATGACTAAGATAGCTGGCGCCAAAAGCCCAGGAAAAGTCGGCATTACTGAAGTTGTCGACATCCGTTTCTGAATGACCACTCTTGAAATTAGAGGTAGTTAAAATGCCTAACTGGGGTCCGGTTTGTATTCTAAAGCCATCGGCAAACATGTACTGCGCCAATACAGGAACGTTAATATAATTCAATCTTAATTTGCCGCCGTTATATTCAGCACCCTGGGTACTGTATACTATTTCCGGCTGAACGGCAAATGAGCGGGTGAGATGGATATGGGCAAGACCGCCGAGATGAAACCCGGTTTTAGAATCTGCTTTACTATCGGCAGCATCATCTTTAATATTCGCAAAGTTAACGCCGCCTTTAAGACCATACTCAACGTGTTGCGCACTCGCAACTTTGATCAGCAATAACAGAGCTGCTGAAATAATAATTCTCTTCATAATGCTGTTTTAATTAACAATATGCAATAGCTATTGCAAATGAAATACCACCGCCTGAATTCAGCTTTACACTTTACCTAACCAATTGAAAAATATAAACTTCGCACTGGGGAATGATTTGGGCAATATGCGGTTAAATCTGTAGATTGCTTATAATATTTTAAAGCAAGCCATTATGGAATCGCATATTGTTAAAATAAAAACCATTAAACAGGTAACGCACGATGTAAAAAGTTTTCGCATCGAGAAACCTGAAGGGTATGTTTTTAAACCCGGACAGGCAACTGAAGTAGCTATAAATAAAGAGGGTTGGAAAGAAGAGCGAAGACCGTTTACATTTACCTCCCTGAACAACGAACCAACGCTTGAGTTCACCATAAAACGATATGCCGATCACAAAGGCGTTACCAATCAGATCCATGAACTGGAGCCCGGCGATGAACTGATCCTGCACGATGTGTGGGGCGCTATTGAATATAAAGGACCTGGTTATTTTATTGCCGGTGGCGCCGGCATTACGCCATTTATTGCCATCCTCAGGCAATTGCATTGCGATAATCAAATTGCCGAAAACACCTTGTTCTTTTCAAACAAAACAGCAGCTGATGTTATTTATGAAGAAGAATTGAACAGCATACTGGGAAAAAATCTAATCAATATCCTGAGCCGGGAACAGAAGAGAGGCTATGAAAATGGCCAGATCAATGAGGCGTATCTGCGTTCACACGTAACTGATTTCAGTAAGCATTTTTATGTGTGCGGGCCCGATAAGATGATTAGTGATATTAATGCTACTTTGGAGAAGCTGGGGGCGAAGCCGGACGCGGTGGTGTTTGAAAAGTAGTTGACCAGTTGACGAGTTGACAAGTTAATAGGGTTGACGGAATTGATAGAGTTAATAAAGGGCAATTGATTAATAAAAATAACAAAGAGGCCAGAAGTAGGCTCACCTATTTCTGGCCTTTAATTTTTATACCATTTCTTTCGCGTTCTTCCTGGTTAACTGGTCAACTCTACCAACCTGCCCCTCCTTAAATAAATCGCCTCTTTGTAGCCCTCGCTACTCTCCTTCGGGCAAGAAACTCTTTCCCAAACCAACCTACCAGCAACAACCCAAATATAAATCCCCCTATATGCGCTGCATAAGCAACGCCGCCACCAGCTTCCTCACCGCCAAGGGCGCCTAAGCCATTCACGACCTGG
>NZ_JBJMLX010000291.1:0-7856 GCF_045805085.1 Niastella sp. | reverse complement strand
GAAACGCTATTACATAGGCGCCAGCACTGCCGACCATATGGCTTCCAAATTATTAGGCACCATTGAGATCACCACCACCGGCCGTCATAAAATGAGGTTCGTTTGTACCGAGAACGGATCAAGCAGCAATTATGACAGCTGGTTGGATATGATCCATTTTATTCCCGAGAATATGGACCAGTTCAAGCCCAAGTTCGGCACAGATGGTTCTATAGTTTATTAAAGTACAGTTGATTCATTTTATCTGAACATATCTCCCGTCCACGGTTATACCGGGGGGCGGGACCGGTTATCAAATTCTATACGTGTTATGTTATTGACAAAAAACAAACTAATTGCCTGTGCGGTGTTCCTTGGGTTTACTACACAAATGTCCTGTACCCGTAAATGGGAAGATCACAATAAAATAAACAATGCTGATCTCACCCAGAACCTGTACCAAAAGATTGCAGCTGATGAGTCGTTAAGCAAGTTTACCAGCTACCTGCAAAAAACAGGGTATGCCGATACCTTACAATTAAACAGAACGTTCACGGTTTGGGCCCCTACCAACGATGCGTTGCAAACAATAGATGCAAGCCTCAGTGGCGATGACGCCCGGTTGAAAAAATTTGTGGCGCACCACATTGCCCATTTATCTTATTATTCAGATCAGTTACAAAGCGACACCACCCGCCTGCCGCTTATAGATGGAAAGTATGCGATCGTTAAAACATCCTGGTTTGAAGAGGCGCCCATCAATATTAAAGACAGGCCGGCCACCAACGGTGTTTTACACACCATCACTGCTGCTGCCGCACCGGTAGCTAACTGTTGGGATTATATAGACTCCTTAATGGCAGGCGGCAATAACATGGCGAGATTTATGAAAAACTATGTCAGGGCCGAGCGCGACACCACCAATGCCATACAAATAGGCATCAATCCTTTAACCGGCGCGCCCATTTACCAGAAAGGCACCGATACCGTTATTCGCAATGTATTTCTCAATGCGGTATATGACCTCAGTAACGAAGCCAAACAATATACGGTGTTCATAATGAATAATACCGTCTGGAATAATGAAAGGGCCAAACTCGACACTTTTTACAGAACATCGTCTGCAGATACAACTTATAACCTGGCGCGCATTTATACCGCCAAGGATATGGCGATAGAAGGCGCCCTTGCACCCGATCAGTTGCCCGATTCGGTGCTAACGAAATTTGGTGTATGGGTGCCTATCAATAAATCGGCCATACAGGCCAAATACAAAACCAGCAATGGCTATGTATATGTAATGAACTACATGAACGTAGAACTTCGCCAGCGATTCCCGCCCTTCATCGTTCAGGGGGAGAACTATTCTGGTACGCTCAACGGATCGGGGAGCCCTATTTACCTGCGCACCCTTAATAACCCCAATAACGGCCAAACATTCAGGGACCTGTATGCATACAACCACGGCGTAAATAAATGGCATGTACGATACCGATTATTCAATGTTCCCACCACTGCCTACAGAGTGTACTGGGCAACGTACAACAATCGCTGGAACAATACGCTGAACCAACGGCTGGCCATGGGTACGTCGGATAATAAAACGTTCGCTTACCGCAACGTGCCCTATAATGTTTACAACGAGGAATACCTGGGTGACTATCCGGTATCTTCTTTTGGCAATCTCGATATATTCCTGGTGAGTGCAGATATAGCGCCCAGTTCAAGCAACCAGAATCAAAGCGCCCTCTTCCTCGATTACATCAGGCTGGAACCGGTTCTTAAATAAAATTTATTTATGCGTTCTCATATTCAATACATGAAACTCACAACTGCCTTTACAAAAACTGTTTCCATTACTGCACTGGCAACTTTGATCTGTAGTCAACTGTCCGCACAGCAGGTAACCGGCGATACCACCCGGCCTGCTACCATCGGGGATACAACGATAGTTGTTATCAAAAGGCCGACGCGCGCCGATTCCATGGGTGTTACAGCCACCGGCATCATCCTGGATGCCGCCACCCGCAGGCCATTGCCCGGGATCAATATTTCCGTACCGGATTTTTCTGCCGCCATCTCCGATGAAAATGGCCGGTTCACCATAAAAGTTCCGTCGTATGCAAGCACCCTGCAGGTGTCGGCGCCGGGCTATCAGTCAAAAGAAGCGCCCTTACGGGGAAACACATCCGTATCTGTTCAACTGTACGATGAGAATTTCGATTCTTACTACGATGAGGCAGTTATTCCTGAGGGGGTACTGCCCAGGAACCGGATCACGGCGGCCTTTGTTTCAACCAATACACAAGGGGCCTGGACGCGCAACCAGGAAACACCTGAGAACTACTTACAGGGTACTGCCAATGGGTTGAATATTATCCGCAGATCAGGTACGCCTAATATCGGCAGCAACCTGTTCATGCGCGGCATGTCGTCGTTGTACGCTACCAACAAACCACTGATCGTGGTGGATGGAATGATCTATGAGAACACCGACTTCGGCGGTTCCATCATCAATAATTTCTATTCGAACCCGCTGAACCTTATTGATATAAAAGATATTGACAACATTACGGTGATTAAAGATGGCTCGTCCCTGTATGGCACTAAAGGCGCCAATGGCGTTATTATGATCACAACTGCCAAGGCAAAAGAACTGGCCACTAAGATCGATGTGGGTGTTTACACAGGCGTGAACTTCGCGCCTAAACAAATACCGGTAATGAATTCCGCCCAGTACAGGCCCTATCTGTCAGACATATTACAATCGCAGGGATTAACGGAAGACCAGGTGAGTAAACAACCCTACATGACCGATGATGCCGCTAACCCGCAATATTATCCCTATCACTATAATACCAACTGGCAGAACGCTATTTTCAGGAATAATGGACTGTCGCAAAATATATACCTGCGGGTGACCGGCGGCGATAATATTGCCCGCTATGCCTTATCGATGGGTTATTTAAAAAACCATGGGGTAGTTAAAAATACCGACCTCGCCCGATACAATACCCGGTTGAATGCCGATCTGAATTTAACGAAGCAGTTTACTATAAACAGTAATTTATCATTTGCATACGGGGAGCAGAATACGCAACACCTGGGTTTGAACAGCAGGCTTAATCCCATTTACGTTGCCCTTGTAAAATCACCTTTTCTGCCGGTACAGGAAGTTGATAAAGACGGCGTAGAATCACCGAATCCGGCCGATGTGGATACACTGGGCATGAGTAATCCGGCAACGCTTGTACAGCGCGTACTGGCGGTAAATAAAAGCTATCGCTTCTTTGGTTCGCTGAATTTCAGTTACATCATTAATAACTCTTTCACCATCCAGTCGTTATTTGGATTAACCCAGGATAAAGTGCGGGAAAACTTTTTCGTTCCCCGCAAAGGCATCTCCAACGACACCCTGCAGGCAGCCATTGCCGATAGCCGTTCGGGCAGCCAGACCAAACGTCTGTTTGGGATCTTTAATGATACCCGCCTTGATTATAAGAAGACATTCAACCTGGTGCATGATGTAGAAGTACTGGCGGGCTTACGCTACCAGCAACAAAGCCAGGAACAGGATATAGGCTATGGTTTTAACTCAGCTACAGATGAGTTGGTGAATGTGGGCTATAGTGTTCCCAGCCTGCGTAAAGTAGGTGGGGATATTGGCAAGAACCGCTGGATGAATACCTACCTCAATGTTAATTATGGATTCAACGATAAACTATTCCTGACCGCTGCCGTATCAGCAGATGGCTCATCGCGCTTTGGCTGGCAAATACCCAATGCACTTACTATCAATAACAATAAATTTTCCCTGCTTCCCTCCCTGCATGCCGCCTGGCTGGCATCATCAGAGGCGTTTATGAAAAAGATCCCGGTGATCAGTTTACTGAAACTGCGTGCCGGTTATGGATATACCGGTAACGACGATATCGGCAATTACACAGCCCGTCAGAACTATGTATCGCAGAACCTGCTGGGCATGGAAGGCCTGGTACGCGGTAATATCGCCAATCCGCAATTGCAATGGGAAGTGAACAAGAAACTTGACCTGGGTATCGATCTCGGCTTTATGCACGACAGGTTACGCATAAGCGCAGACGTTTATCAAAACCGTACCGAAAAAATGGTGGTGCTTGAAAAAGCACCCACTGCTACGGGAATGGATTTCCTGGCCTCCAATAGCGGCGGCATGAAAACCGAAGGCTTTGAGGCGAATGTAAGTGGCCGCATCATCAACCGCCCATTGTTGAAATGGGATGTAAGCGCCGGTATTGCCCTTTACAGGAACAAGATCACCCAACTGCCCGATGACCGCATTGTAACGCCTTTTGCCGATGGTTTTATCCTGAGCGAAACAGGCAAAGCGGCTAACCTGTTTTATGGTTACAAAACGCATGGCGTGTACAGCACCAACAAGGAGGCAGCCGCAGCCGGTTTGTCGACCAAGCCAGCCAACCAGCCATTAACACCATTCAAAGGCGGGGATATGATCTTTGAAGATATGAATGGCGATAATCAGATCAATGAACAGGACATGCAGGTAATTGGCAATCCCAATCCTGATTTTACTGGTATGTTCAGCAGCAGCCTTACCTGGCGGCGATTCTCTGTTGAGGCGCTGTTCACTTTCAGCGTTGGCAACGACGTTTACAACTATATGCGTGCGCAACTGGAATCAGGTTCCAATTACAACAACCAGTTGCCCAGCCTGGTCAATCGCTGGCGGGCACAGGGACAAATTACCAATATTCCCAAAGCGACCTATGGCGATCCAATGGGTAACAGCCGGTTCAGCGACCGCTGGATTGAGGATGGTTCTTACCTGCGTTTAAGGAATATTTCAGTATCCTATAACGTGCGCATAAAACCGGCGTTCCTGAAGTATGTAACCGTATATGCATCCGCCACCAACCTGTTCACTATTACAAAATACCTGGGCTATGATCCTGAATTCAGCGCTACAGAATCAATTCTGGGACAAGGTGTGGATATTGGACTGGAACCCCGGTTCAGGAGTGTACAAACAGGTGTACGTATAGGTTTATAAATATTAATTGAAACGGAGTAATAATATGATTATGTCAGCCATAAAAAAATCGGTTTTTCTTTTTGCCGCCCTGTTTCTTGCAGCCGGAATAGCAGGTTGTAAAAAACTATTTGATGTAAAACCCGAACAGGCGCTCGATAAGGAGCAGGTATACCAGAACGTGTACGATGCTGATGCCGCTGTATTGGGTTTGTATGGCAAATTTCTTCAACTGGCTAAACAGTATGTTGTATTGAATGAATTAAGGGCCGACCTGATGGATGTTACGATGAATGTAGATGATGCCTTAAAGCAAATTAATGAACACGCCATTACTGAGGACAATCCATATGCCGATCCCCGGCCATTTTACGGGATCATTCTGAACTGCAATGATATCCTGAAGAATTTTGACAAAATGCGGGCTGATAAGAAATTTAAGGAAGACGAGTACCGTCAACGGTATTCAGATGTGGCAGCGCTGCGAAGCTGGGTATATTTGCAGGCCGGCATCCTGTATGGCAATATTCCTTACATTACCACGCCGCTTGAAACGGTTGACCAGGTAAAGGATGCAGCCAATTTTCCCCGCCTCGATCTGAAAACCCTTATTGATACGCTTGTAAAAACAACTGAGGCCATTCCATTTAAAGACCTGTATCCTGTTGGAACAAGCCTGGTTACCACTGTTGATGGTTACAATACAGCCAAATTCTTCATCAACAAGAAATGCCTGTTAGGTGATCTGTACCTGTGGCGTTCCGCCTTCACCGGTTCAACCGACGATTGCAGAAAAGCGGCGCAAAACTATAAAGATGTAATGGAAACCGGTGGCACCGATCCGGATATGTACCGGGTAAAATATGCCGAGGTAACTACTAACAGTGATGTGGCGGTAGGTTACTGGAACGATGGCCGTATTACCCAGTATGATGAAAGAAGACTGATAGATGTGAACACCAACGGCTGGCGCTCTATTTTTGCCCGTGGCCAGGATATCCTGTATAACCAGGAATGGATCTGGATGTTGTATTTCGATAAAGCATTTCAACCAAAGAACCCATTTATTGATCTGTTCTCGAACAGGGGTGGCAGTTACCTGTTAAAACCCAGCCAGGCCGCTATACTCAACTGGAACAGCCAGGTACAATCGGAGAATAACTTCCCCTATGACGCCAGAGGCAAGCTAACCTACAAGATACTGGACAATCAACCGGTGATCACCAAATACCTGTACAATTACCTTACTGAAGACACCTACGTACCGGTTAATATCCTGGAAAAGCCAGGCAAGTGGTTCTTATACCGCGCAGCGCAGTTGCATTTACGTTATTCAGAGGCGGCCAATCGGGATGGCCGGCATAGGATCGCCTACGCATTGGTGCACAATGGCATCAAATATAATTTCGATACAAATCCCGATGGCGGTCAGTCGCGCGATGTAGGCAACACGCAGCAAACGTTCGATGCGTACCCTTATAATTTTGATGCCCGCATGGGAGATTATCCCAGCTACAGGGCGCCCTGGCACCGCAATGCAGGCGTTCGTGGCAGGGCGCATTTAAAATCAGATCCATTGCCTGCCGGCGACAGTACGCTGACCATTGAAGACAGGATCATCAACGAATCAGGACTGGAGCTGGCTTTTGAGGGCGTCCGCTGGCAGGACCTGATGCGGCTTGCCATCAGAAGAAATGATCCCGGCTTCCTGGCTTCCCGTGTAGCTTCAAAATTTGAAAAGGCCGGCAATGCGGGGATGGCAGCCACGATTAAAAGCAAATTAATGAACCCGGCCAACTGGTTCTTACCATTTAAGTGGAAATAAAACGAAAGCTTGAATCGTACTCTATATTATTTGTAATCCAGACCCGTAAATACCATCTGCCGTCCGGCTCACAGGCAGGTGGTATTTTACAACAAGTCAGTTCAGTCAGTTTCGATTATCCGTACCCGCTTTTTTAAGAGCCTGTCCTGCTTTGCGGGGCAGGCTTTTGTTTTCCATCTTTTCAAAGAACTGTCACGTACGAATTACAAACTTACCTTTCTTATTCATTCGATTTTCAATTATGTGACGGGCTTCGAGAGCTGATGGGACGAGCTTCGCAAAGCGGTGTGACGAACAGCATTTTTAGGCGGAAAGAGGATTGAATCTATACCTGTAAAAGCAGGAGTGACGGCTGAATTTCTTTTACACTTCTTTGGGACTGAGCAAAGACTCATCTTACCCACGTTCGCAAATCCTTCGCAAGTTCTTCGCAAATTTGCGAAGAAGTCTAAGAGCTGTCTAAAAGGAGTTGCGAAGAAGTTGCGAAGAAATCCTTGTAATGCCCTCATTGTCAGGCATCAAAAGTTTGAGGTTTAACCCAATTGAATCAGGGTGCTACCACCGGCCAGTCGGCGGCATCCCAATTCAATTCGCGGATAATCAATTTCGGTTTGCCATTGTCTTTGGCATCATAGCCATGGTATACGATGTAATCTTTACCATCAAAAGTATACACTGAGTTATGTCCTACTGCGGCCCAGTTGGTGGTATCGCCTGCCGCTACCAATGAACCGCCGCCCTTCATCATGGCCACATTGTTTTTATCAACATACGGACCGGTTACTTTTTCACTTCTACCCACCAACACTTTGTAATTACTTTTTAACCCGCGGCAGCAAAAATCTACAGAGACAAACAGGTAATAGTATTTTCCTTTCTTAAACAGGAAGGGCGCCTCGATGGCAGTATTGCCGGGATCATTCCTTCTGCTGGCCAGGTTATACCATACTTCGGGATGCACCAATGAGATCAGATCATTGTTGAGTTTTACGAGTTTTATCCCACCCCAGAATGAACCAAAGG
>NZ_JBJMLX010000290.1:0-8950 GCF_045805085.1 Niastella sp. | reverse complement strand
TAGAAGCAAGGAATTTACTTATCAATAAGGTAGAACGACTGATGGGTTTGCTGATGAGCAAACGCAGGGTACCCATATTGGCTTCGCCCGCAATCATATCGCCACCCACCAGCGCAATCAGCAATGGCACGTGTATGAGCAACGTTTGCAGAATAAAATAACATACAAAATAACCGTTCAGCATTTTGCCTTCCACATTGAACCGCTCAATGCTTTGCAGCATAAAGTTCACATAGGTTTTACCATCGAGGTACAATGCCAGCTGTATTAAAATCACAATGGCAGCAATGGCAATAAAAGCGATATAAGTACGGGGACGTTTAAAGATCTTGAAAAGCTCAATTTGTAAAAGTGTCCACATGCCGGTTTTCGGTTGTTAATGACAGAAAATACGATTCCAGTGAATTCTGTGGTTGCAGGGCCATTATATTGGCCCCGGCCTTTACCAGGTCGGCAGTTAATTCGGGCACTTGCTGTTTGTTCATTTGTAAAAGGATCACCGTACTGTTCTGCTCCTGCAAACAAGTGCCCCAACGGCTGCTTTGCAACCAGGTCACTACCTGCTGCGGATTGGTTACTTCCAAATGCACCATGGTGCGTGCAGGATCTACCAGTTCGGCAACAGTTCCTTCCATTATTTTTTTGCCCTTATCAATGATGAGCATGCGGTTAGCTATCAGTTCTATTTCGTGCAACAGGTGCGAGGAAACCACGATGGTTTTGCCCTGGTGCCGGCTTAAATGCAGGATCAAATTACGAATATCGGCTATACCTTGAGGATCTAACCCATTGGTTGGCTCATCGAGGATGATCAACCTGGGATCGTGAATAAGTGCGATGGCAATTCCCAAACGTTGTTTCATTCCCTGTGAATAGGTACGCACCTTACTGTGCGCCCGTTCGGTAAGCCCTACCTGCTCCAGTTGATCGGTCAATTTTTTTTGGGTAACCTTTACCCCGCTCATTCTGGCAAACAGGGAAAGATTTTCATAACCCGTCAGGTATTTATACAGATCAGGTTTTTCAATAACGGCGCCTATCTGCTGCAACACTTCCTTACGATTGGCATATAAATCTTTACCAAACAATTCAATGGTGCCAGCTGTTGGCGTAATAAGGGTAAGCAGCATACGAATGGTGGTGGATTTTCCTGCGCCGTTCTGGCCCAGAAAACCATAAATATCACCCGTGTTTACTGTAAATGAAATATCATTTACCGCTTTCACCTCGTGATATTGCTTACTTAAATTGTCAACTTTTATAATCGCAGACATACGTTATTAAAATGTACAAATTACAACCCGAAATGGTTCAACCGGAAAAATATAACTGCTGCCTGCTATTATTAAGACCGATTTAACCAAAATATATTTTTATAGTATCCCTATTGCAAAAGACAAATCCGTTAGTTACATTTGTAAGGTTCCTCCTACATCCTCTGTAAATCCGTAACCCGCAGGACACCCGACTTTCTTCCTGCAAAAAAATCCCAAATATCTACATAAGCCGCTGACTATTTGAATGATAGCAGAGTTCAGAATGACCAGTCGCCGGTTTTATCACTACCAGATTTCTGCATTTTAGTTATATCCATCTCCAATTCCTACGTAATCTCCGCGTAATTCGTGATACCCACCTATGATCGTTTGTATCCTTTAAGAATGCATTTGCCTTTGAATACCCATGATGGATCTTATGCATCCTGCCCTGGCGTATTTATTACTAAACGCTGAAACAGTACAAAATGAAGCGCATTATTTGCTTACAGATAGTTACCTGTCTGCTGGTTACCGGCCTCAACGCCCAGGTGACTGAAAATTTCAACACCCGCAACGGTGTTGCCCTCAACCAGGTAAAAGGATACTTACAAAGTCATTGCTGGATGTTACCAGATCTTGATGTCACCGGTTTTAATACCGAAACGGACGGCTGGCTGGTTCCCGGCGGCGCTATCAGCGCCAACCAACGAACAGGCATTTATACCCCGGCGCTTGATATAACTGATAATATCACTATCTCTTTTAATTACCAGTTCAACCTGGCCTTTGAAAAAGGGACCCGCCGCTGGTTAAAAGTATTTTTAACCGATCCCAACAATATAAATATAACCCGGTTGGACAGTTTTGAATGCCCGCATACAGCGCAGGCCATCAACAACTACAACAAAACATTTCCTCATTTACAACCGGGTATTTATAAAGTTTACCTGAACTACCAGGGCACAGGTGGCGCTACCCGTATCGCCATCGATCAACTGAATGTTTCAGCGCCGCTGCATTATGCTGAAGGGTGCAACACCTCGCCTGTGGCAGTAAATGATAATATTAGCGGCTTGCCCAATCATACCGCTACCGGGCTGGTTACCATAAACGACCGCGATGCCGACAACGACCGGCTCAATGCCTACCTGATCACCAATTCACAGGATGGTAAAGTGACCATGCACGGCGATGGCACCTTCACGTTTATACCCAATCCCGAATTCAAGGGCCATTCTACCAGCTTTACATATAAAGTTTGCGATAATGGTTATGGCCGCCTGTGCTCCCAGGATGCTACCGTTAAACTCGATTTTCCCGAAGAGTCGGTTAGCCTGAGCGATTTTGCAGGGCTTTATAACGATGGCGGACAGGTGGAATTAAAATGGGCAACCGGTTATGAGTATAATAACGACCGGTTCGAAGTTGAAAGAAGCCTCGATGGCCGCAAATGGTATACTGCCGGCACCATAAAAGCACAGGGTACCTCTACCACCAGAAAAGTATATTCGTTCGATGATGAGGTTGGTAAGAACAAGGCATTGAAAAAAGACCTTTATTATCGCCTGAAACAGGTTGATGAGGCGGGTAAGGTAGCCACCAGCCGGTTATTAGTTGTTCGGGTGTATAATACCCCCACGGTGAAAATGATGAGCGTTACGCCCAACCCGGCCAAAAAAGATATTTCAGTGACTACGCAATTGAATGAAAGCAGCTTTGTTGCCCTGAAGATATTGAACGCCGATGGCGCCATTGTGATGAATAAAACCTCAAAAGCCGATGCAGGCGCCAGCAATTTTATTATGGAAGGAAGCCGCAATCTGCAACCTGGCGCATATACATTAGATGTGTCTGTTAATAGTAAAGAGCGAATGCTGGTTAAACTGATTAAAGAATAATTGGAGTTTCACGGTAAGGAGCCCCTGCTTTTACGCAAAGTAGGGGTTATTTTTTTACCCCCAGATATGATTGCAGGTTCTTTACATATTCCTCAAACGCAGCCACTCCTGCAGGCGTTATCTTACAGATGGTTTGCGGATAATTGTCCTTAAATTGTTTTACTACTTCTATATACCCCACTTCTTTCAGCTTATTTATCTGTACACTCAGGTTGCCGGCAGTGGCATTCGTTTTTTCACGAATAAACGTAAACTCTGCCTCCTTCACACTAATGAGAAGTGAAACAACCGCCAGCCGCAGTTGGGAATGTAATATCGGATCCAGATCTTTAAACTCCATTGCAATCGCCTTATTAAGGATTGGCCTTTTTAAATTTCAGCCTTAATAAATACCCGGGAATTATCCAGGCTATTACCATGGCCGCCGACACCAGTAACAAGTGGTATTCTACAGGAACTATCGTGGTTAATAACGACAGCACCCAGCAGCCAATGCCACCCCACATCAACGGTTTAAACCGCAGAATGACACCCGACAAAAAAGTAGGCATACCATATATTACCAAAAAAACAGGATCAATTAATTTATAATATTCCCTGCCCTGAATGGTGCTGATTAAAACACCCAACAGGAACATGAGGATAATAAATGTGATCCATACGTATTTAACAATTTCATCGGTATAGGTACGTACCCGTTGTCGTTGGCGCTTCCTGCGCAGAAAAAATATCTGAAAGATCACCGCTGCCCAGGTAAGCGTCCAAACCAGGTAATGTTTCTCAAACTGAATACGTAATAAAAAGAATTCCGTTACGCTGCAAAACAGCACTACCCAACCCCATAATAAATACAAAAAACCGTCCTCGTTAAAACGGTTCGTTGCTTTATTGATCATGGATTCAATCAGCGCTAAACTATCAGCGTGCGAAAAACTGGTTTCTTTTTCCATATAAATGTTACCTGTTGAGAATGAAATTGTCCACGCTTGGCATGCAACGCCGTGCGTGGACAATTCGTTTTATTTGCAAGTGGCCAGTGTTTTTTCTACCTGTCCTTTACCCCAATTGGGTGCAATGGCAGAAGCAGGTTTGAAGGTTTCATATTTTTTCAACGCTTCCTCCAGTACTGGTTTGGCTGTAGTGCAGCCACCGCCAAACTGCTCAGGGGTATTGCGTAAATTTTGTCCCTGTAAATAATAAGGTCTTGGATTGGCAGGGTCCTGTTTTTTTGCATTATCAAGCTCTGTTTGAATAACGGGGCCATACTCCTGCCAGCGGTTTTGTGGGTTTACCAGCATATGCAGGGTAGCGATCATTGATTTAACACAGCTTATTTCAGAATTATTAGGTTGTAACGCATCGGCTTTTTTCAGCAACTCTTCAGCTTTATTAGCATAGGCGTCGCTCTGGCTCATATCGTTCTTCATGAAGGCATAAATAACCTGGCTTAACGAAGCATAATAATAAGGAAGCCATTGTGTTTTTTCTGCATCGCCAATACGTTCAAAAGCTGCTGCTGAAGCCAGCATATCGTCGGCTGTTTTTGCCGAATCAAATGTTGCAATGCCCGTGGTCATTGCTTTGGTAAATTTTTCACTTTGCGCTATCCCCTGGGAAACGATCACAATCGAAAGAAGGATAAAAAATAATTGCTTCATGATGGTTGATTTGTTATGATATTATAAATTACTGTTAATGACGTCGTCGCTTCTGTCAACACCAAAACTAAGGAAACAACCCAAAAAGTAAAATCGCCGGGCTGTTGGCAAAACAGGATCTTTTCGCATACCATTGTATGAATAATTATAACCAAATACCTGGTCACTACCCAGCACATTGTTTACAGATAAAACCCATACTATAAAGTTCTTTGTTTTTGCATTGCCTATAGTAGGCAGGTAATTAACACTAAAGCTCAGATTGTTGTAAGTTATGGTTTTTCCCTGGTCGGCAATCTGGTACTTACCTGCAGTGTTGCTATACTTGATATTATAATACGGCCTGCCGGTTGCAAATGTATAGGAGCCGTTAAACTGGGTCTTTATTTTGGTGACAAATTTCTTCACCACCAAACTGGCCGTATGGTTTGCTGCAAAATTAGGTTGAATGGCATATGGATAGTTCAGGTAATCTCTTTTCGTATCGAGGTATGAATAAGAGATCCAGTAGTCAACGTTCTTCAATGTTTTGCGATCACGCCAGAAGAGTTCAATCCCTTTAGCCTCTCCATAACCGCTGGTGGCTACACTGTCGATAATGCCGGCGTTACTGGTGCCATAAGTTTTTACCAGGTTCGCGTACTTCTTATAATAGCCTTCAATACGCAAGGTGTAGTCCCTGCTTACACGTTGATAGTTGGCAATGTAATGCGTGGCTTTTGTATACAGCAGGTTATTGTAGGCATAGCCGCGCAGGTAATAGTCTTTTTCGGGTTTCTGGTAAAATATACCATAAGCCAGCGAAGCCTGGGCCTTATTACCAACTTTATAGGCCAGTGAAATACGGGGCACTACATTGGCTTTATCGAGCTGGGAACTGTGTTCAAAGCGACCGCCGAATTTAGCCGCCAGGTCGTTGGTGAGGTAAATGTCTGCTTCGGCAAAAGCTGCTTTAAAATGATCTTCTGCGGTTGTAGTGCCGTTTCTAACGTACTGGTTGGTGTAGGTATTCCTGTCAGTAAAGTACATGTATTCGCCGCCAAAGCGTACGGCGCTTAACCCGTACAGGCGTCTTTCCAGCACTGTTTTTATTTGCGCCAGTTCCCCATTGGACCTTACATAAAAGGTCTTGGTGTCGTAGGGCTCCATGTTCATGCTTACCGGTACATTGTGCTGGTCCTGCAATTCATTTCCGATCTTATCGGTATTGTTGCTGTATGAAGCGCCCATGTACAGGTGCCATTTTTTGCCCAGCTTTTCTTTCCACGACAAATTACCATACACGTTAAAGTTGGTGAGTTTGAACGCATTTTTTAATTCTATAGAATCAATATCGGGCCGGCGCAAACCCAACCGGTTATAATTGAAATACCCATAAAATTTCAGCATGCCGGTTTTGGAAGTTTTTATGCGGAAGTTAGCTTCCCCGTTATGAAACTCCGGTATTTTAAAATTATCGGGGCGTTGTTTAACCACCGCGAAATAAGCCGCCAGGTTGGTATAATTATAATTCACTCCCCAGCTGGCATTCTTTTTCTTCGCCAATTTCTGAAAGCCTCCATTCAACCCTACGGTAGAAATACCAAAACTGGCAGAAGATTGATCGGGCAGATCAACCGATTCCAATATTAAAGCTGAAGAAAGCGCCTGACCATATAGAGCGGAATAACCGCCTGCGCTGAAAACTGTGCCTTTAAAAATAAAAGGGGAAAAACGACCGCGCTGGGCTATATCGGGCACACTGCTGAAAAAGAAATTATTCACCAGGGTTCCGTCAATAAAAACCTTTGTTTCCTGCGCGGTACCGCCACGAACAAACAAGCCTTCACTTTCTCCAACCTGCTGGGCGCCGGGTAAGGTTTTTATGGCGCTGGTAATGTCGGCATTAGCGCTGGCGGTGGTAACAATATCAATAGGGTTTAAAACGGTAGTACGTTTAGTATCGCTGGCTTCAAACGAGCCGGCGGTAATGGTTACTGCTGTTAATTCATTTGGCTCCTGTTTCAATACAATGTCAATATGTAGGGTGGCGCCTGAAATGGTTATTTTTTGTTCCTGTAGTTTAAAGCCAATAGAGGTGGCCAGTAATACCTGCTCGCCTTTTTCAGTGGTTTTAAAGTGATAGTCGCCCAATGTATCGGTAGTAGCGCCATCGTAGGTATCTTTTAAAGAAATACTGGCTCCCTGTACAGGACGGCCTTTTCCATCTTTTACTTTTCCGGAAACAACAGTTTGTGCTGAACCGGCGAGAAAGGATAAGAGCAAAATAAGCAGCGGCAAAAGCGGTAGCATGGGTGGTTTAATTTATACTCAAACGTAAACTGGTTTATTATATAAACCAAATTATTTTTTATTAATTATTCACATTTGTCCAAAAAAGAGACTATTGCTGGTTTTATGTTATTTTATTGATTGTTAATATTTTGCACCAAATTTCACATATAGTCTTTTTATACACGATTCGTTGTGAATTGATTTATATCAACTTTCACAATACATATAAAAATCATATGATATGGAAAAATTGTCTACATGTTTCTATGTAAAATATCCCTGTGGGTTTTGCGTTGTACGATTGGCGAAAAATGGCAACCTTCGTCATTAAATGTTATATCCGTATTGAAAACTATGAAAAGGATCGAAACTCCTTTACAAGCGTCTATTCTTTTAGATGCATTTACCAGCCCAATTACCTTAACCGGTAATATTGCACTGCAGGTACAATCACCCCAATGGTTGCGGGTAATGTATACCTGTTTAACCAGTTCTTCTTTTTTGTTTGTCTCTTTCCTTCCTGTTTTCAAAAGTTTTCCCGGATGTAATCACTTTATTAAAAATAGTAGTGGCGTAAGAGCCAGTGCTTATTTAAAGGAATAAATTATTGACTGAACTGAACACGATTTGATTGATACATTTACTATAGATAACAATTTAAAAACAGCGCGAAAATGAAACAAAATGAGTAATAACTAAATCAAAAAATAAAGTGTTTAATAGGTTATAACTTATGAAGCAGTACGAGGCCTGTTTCTTGGTTATGACGTGAATTTAATTCGAAAATTTTCATGTGTAAATCCGGAACCTATGAATTTTAAATTCTACCCTTTGAGAGCGCTGCTCTTCGCCTTATTGCTGTTAGGCATTAAGGCCCGTACGCAGGCACAATTGACCTTCACCAAGGCTGTAGTCAATTCCACAACAGGTGGTGATGGTACTATAGCATTAACAGGAGAGGTTTTGACCTATACCATCTCCATTACAAACACTGGTTCACAAAACTACATTGCAGCAAAGCTGTACGACAACATACCACCGGGCGTGGTTTATGTGACTGGTTCAACCACGTTAAACAGTATATCATATGCTGATAAGAGTGGTGGCGTAATGCCATTCTCGGGCTCTGGCAGTGCTGTTAATTCGCCCACTTTTGCTTTGGGTATTTTGGCGTCCAATTCAACGGCAATCGTTAAATTCAAGGTAACCGTAACCGGTAATGGTGGCAGCATCTTTAACAATGCTACAATCGATGCCACCCAGGGAGCCGTTTCAACCATTCAGGCAACCAATACGGTATATACCAACATTCAGAATGATCTTGGTTGTAACATTATTTATCAAACTACCACCTATAAACCAGACGGTAGTGGTAGTAGTACATTCGACCCAAAAAAGGATTGGAGCTGGTTGCGTACCGTAGATTCAGCCAACGGGCAGGGTGGTATCACAACCTCATTCCTATACGATGGCGTAAACGGTGCGATGACAGAAGCGCTTGGTACAAAAGCGACTATTACCGGTACTCAATTATTAGATAATTGTGCTGCCATCGCTTATGACCGCGCACGAAAAAGGATCTATTTCGTAAACAACATAGAAAGTGAAGAGCTTAAATACATAGACCTGAACGTAGGCGCCGGCCCCCTGGTAGCCAGAAGATATACAGGCTATCAACTGGAAACGAAAACCAGCAGCGATAACCAGTGGCGTATTAACCGTATGGGTATGGGCTCAGATGGTTATTGTTACGCACTTACCTCTAATGGTAAAGACCTTATCAAATTTACCTTCGATGCTGCCGACAAGCCGCTTATTACGAGGATGGGCTCGCTGAGCAATGACCCAAGTAATGGTTCTA
>NZ_JBJMLX010000289.1:0-3075 GCF_045805085.1 Niastella sp. | reverse complement strand
TTCATTAATAGTTCTGCTTTTGGGTTCTTAAGTTCATGAGTTCTTTAGTTTGTTAGTTTTTGAGTTATTAAGTTATTAGGTTCTTGAGTTCAAAGGGTGAACTAACAAACTAACGAACTCAATAACTTACAAACTGGCTTCTTACTCGCTCAAAGCCTGGTATATAAACACCTGCGAGTTTGTAACCACCTGATCATTAACCTTAAGCCCCTGGATATACGCTTTAGAGTCGACCCTTTTAATCAGTTGAACTTCTTTTATGTGTAAACCACCGGTGTCTTTAACGATCACAAAGTTTTTGCTGTCGTCGAGTACGATCGCCTGGGAGGGAATGCTTAGCATACCAGCCGTAGGTTGACCGTTTACTTTTACGGTCACAAACATTTCAGGCATTAATTCTTTTTTGGGGTTGGGCATGCTGATGCGCACTTTCATGGTGCGGGTAGCAGGGTCCAGCACGGTGTATATTTTATCGATCTTGCCGGTATAAGGTTGATTGGGATTAGCCAGGGTGGTTACGGTCACTTCATCACCTGTGTGAATTTTGCTGATGTCAGATTCATATACGTTGGCGATCACCCATACATTGGAGAGATCGGCCACGGTGAACAGCGGGTTGCTGTTATCCTGCCGAACTTCCGAGTTGCTGGTTATGTTTCTTTCAGTCACATAACCGGTGAGCGGCGCCTTTAATTCGTAGAGGGCGTTTTTGCCGCCGGTGATGGCCTGTACCTGTTTAGCCCGGTTTAGTTCAGACAAGGCTTTGTTATATTCCACTTTTGCGGTCAGGTAATCCCGTTCGGTAGCCAGGTTGCCATCGTACAGGTCCTTGGTGCTTTCCATATTTTTTTTGGTGATGGTCACATTGGCTTCGGCCAGCGACACGTCGTTTGAGCTGGAGGCTACTTCCATACTTTGCAGCACGGCCAGGGTTTGACCCTTTTGCACTTTATCGCCCAGGGCCACGTTCACGCTTTTTATTTTACCACTGGCCAGGGCGTATACTTTTGCCTGGTGGTCTTCATTGGCCTGAATTTTACCATTCAGTTTTATATATTCCGTTTCGTTCTCAACAGTTACCGGGGTGGTAGTTACATTGCGAATGATGCTGTCTAAGGTGCCATTCTCCTTTGGAGTGGCGGCTTCAGGTCTGCCACAGGCAACGGCGGCTGTAATAATAACGAAAGCAGGAATGATGGTTGATTTATAGCTGATCATGATCTCTTTATTTAGAGGTTTACGATGGGTTTTCCAATGGAAAAGTTCAGGGTCTCTATGGCCTGAATACGATCGTTCTGCAATTGATTCCATTGCAGCACATTTTCTTTATAGGAACTATAGAAGTCGGTGAACTCGAGTAAGCTGATATTTCTTTTTTCGAAATTCTCGGTGATACTTTTTAGTAATTTATCGAAGTCGTTTTGAAAATTAGGATCGATGGTCTTCAACATTTTCTCGGTGTTCAATGCCTTGCCATAGGCCTGTTGCACTTCATTCTCTACCGATAACCGTTGTTGAACCAGGGCGGTATTGCTTTGATCCACGGCAATTTTAGCCGCTTTAATATTGCCCTGGTTGCGGTTAAAGAAGGGCAGGTCCATAGCCACAGAAAAGAAGGTAGCGTTGTTGACAAAGCTGCCACGTTTATCAAACTGCACGCCCGACATAAGATCAGGCACTGCCATGGCCTTTTGCAGACTGTAATTTTGCTGACTGTACACCAGTGAGTTGTTGGCCAGTTGCAGATCGTACCGGTTGGCATAAGCGCTGTCGATCAGTACCGGCAACTGGTATTGACGGATAGAACCCATGTTGGCGGCCGAGACATTGGTTTCAGGGATAAACCAGGTATGATTGTTTTGCAACAGTAATTGCAACTCCGCCTCTACATCGTTGAGTTGATTTTGCAGGGCTGTTTGTTCTGTTTGCAGATTGTATAAAAGCGATTTTACCCGAACCACTTCTTTGAGGGTGATTACACCCTTGGATTGAAGCTCGTTGTAATTGGCGGTGAGCTTTTCCAATGAAGCAATGGGAAGCTGGTAAGCAGCAATGGCCTGTTGCAGAAAACCGGCCTGGTAAAAGTCGCTGTGCAGGGTAAAGCGCAGGGTGCGCAGCAGGTCGTAGAAACGGTTCTCGGCCATTAATACACCTGTTTGAGCGAGTTTAATTTGTTTGTTGCGTTTACCGGCGAGGATAATCAATTGTTGCACGTTGGCGATGTACTCACCGGTGCCATTGCTTACATCGAACCACTTTTTTTGATCGGGATTGTACACGTTGGCTACCAGTTGCAGGTTGGGGTTGTTGTATACCCGGGCTTGCAGCACCTGGGCGCGGGCGATGTCGATGTTGTATTTCTCCGCCATCAACTCCAGGTTTTTAGCAGTGAATTGTTTTTCCGCTTCGGGTAAAGAGATCCGCGTCGTGTCCTGGGCCACGCTTTGTAGTACAGGGCTAAATAGGCACGTAAGCACCAATGCTATACGCACCAATGAGGTGAATTTCATTGTTGTTTATTTAAGTACAATAAAGTCGGTTACCAGGGCAAAAGGCAAAGGGCAAAGGGAAGCTAAAGCCAGAAACACTGTCCATGGGGACAGTAATTTGCATGGCTTTATACAGTAAAACTTTTGCCTTTTGCTTTAAGCTGTTTTAGGTGGTGGCAGCAAAATGTTGGTGAAACCGGCTGTGGGTTTATGGTCAATATAGCCGGTAAATACTATGGCGGGTTCTTTTTGGATTGACTCTTTTGTCTGCGCTTCTTCGAAGAAGGGATGAAAGCTGTAGTCAACGATCTTTATCACGTGCAGGGGGCGAGCGGTATCATCGTCTTCATCTTCGGGACTGTTATCATTGTGGCCCAGTACATTCTGGTCGATATACTCGATCAGCGTGTTGATATCGTCTACCTGGTTACCGGCACTATCGTACACATCAACCTCCTCATCCATCTGCGGAATGAACATGGATGTGTTCAGGTGCGCGAACAATAATATAAATGCCAGTATCTTTTTCAGCATGACGTGGCAAAAATATAAACTATAGTGAGTTGTTAAAGGTTATGGCATGTTC
>NZ_JBJMLX010000288.1:0-27331 GCF_045805085.1 Niastella sp. | reverse complement strand
TTTTGCGACAGCCACTCAACAATGAGGAAATGTTTGAGTTATCTAGCAAGGGTGTTGGTTTGCGGGAATGTTTCTTTGCTAACTAATTGTTTTTCATAACTCTATCCCTATTACGAAAGATTAGCTTACCTGGTTGCCTTATCCAGAACAATTATTTCCTGGCCAAAGTTAGAACAGATGGCTTGAATTAGCAATATGATGTTAGTCTCTATCCACCCGTCAACTTGTTAACTCGTCAACTCGTTAACTCGTCAACTCGTTAACTCGTTAACTGGTCAACTGGTTAACTGATCAACTACTTCCTCAGCATACTAACTGGCGGTTGCCCAATGAACATCAACGTGCCCCGGATATACGCCTGTACCTGGATGTAATCTTTTTGGGGAAGCAGTCCCATCAGGCGGAATTCCTGGAAGGTGCCGGCGCTGCTCATCCAGGGTGTTATTTGCTGGTTTAATCGCGCTTCAATCACTTTCTTGTTCTTTTCAATAAGGGCGGCAATATCCAGCACCGACTGGTTGGCGAGTTGTTTCATGATCTTTTTATGGAACAGGGCCTTGGCAATATTCACCATCATGTCTTTGGTGTCGAGCGCAAAAGTTACATCGGGCATGGAGAGCAACTGTTTTTCTGCATCCAGCTGTGGCGTGCCTTTCAGGTGCAATACGCCTTTGCGGTTACCGGTAAAGGAAACATCAACCTGAATTTTGCCATCGTTGGTACCGCTGAGTTTCACGTCTTTTATTACAAACGTTCTGCCTTCTACCTCAAACGGTTTGTTTACCAAACTATCGGTCATCAGCTTGTTAAAGAAACTGTATTGGTAAACGGCATCGAGATAAGTATTGATGCCGGTTGAGTATTGCGAATTGCTGATAGGGGGCAGCGCGGCATGGGTAACCAGCTGCTGGCTGTCTGAAGAGAATTTTGGTTCACCCCTGTAGCCGATTGAAAAATATAAGGTATCGCGGAATACATTGAAATTGCTTACCCGCAAATCAGATGGGTTCAGATTTAAAAAACCATAGGTGCTGATAGGGATCACCCGGCTGCCGCCACTGCGCCACTGACGCAGCATAGCATTGTTATTCAGGGTTTGAATAAACTTGTCGAAAGTGCCGCAAGTGCTTTCAACCGATGCCCTAATGCTATCCATGATCTCATCGGTCAGGTCGTTTTGCATCATGGTCACCTGGCATTTATCCACCGCGTTTATCTTATCTAACCTGGTACTGGTAAGCAACTGGTGATTGGGCAATAACGTAAGGGTAGAACTGATGTTGAGATCAACCCGGCGCAAGGCCTCGTTACCAAAACCACAGCTGCCGCTTACCCAGGGCGATACCTGTTTATCCATGGCGCACACGGCTTTGCTGCCTGCGATCTGGTAACTGCCGCGAAAACCAATGGTTACTTTATTGTTAACACAGCCAAATGTAAAAGGCGAGCGTACAAAACGGAATTTATAACGGAAATCGCAACCCGATTGGGTATAATTGGGCCATTTATCGTTGGTGAATTCTTTGGGACTGCTTGAATCCATCATCGCCAGCAAGGGCTTCATGTATATTTTAAAGGGAATATTGATGATGGAAGAAGGCATGGCCGGCAACAACCTGGCCTGTGTTTCGGCCGTGGGTTGAATGGTTACTTTTTTGCTGCTGTTGCAGGCTGCGATACAAATCAGTAATGCTACTACAGGAAGGAAACCAGGAATCCTTTTCATAAAGTGGTGTAAGAGAGTTTTCAAGGTCAAATATAATCCATTCTTTACTCCTAATTTAGTGCCAATATGAGCACTTATTCAGCAACTTATTATACGGCGGCGGGACATTATTACCAGGCGACCGTTTTTTTGTCGGCGGTAACTATTACCATACGCCATCGCGATGAAGAAAGCAAGGAGAAGGACGTGTACTGGCTTACAAAAGATATTGTTGCATTTAATAAACAAATAATAGGCGGGGAATTACAATATCGGAATGCCGGCGGGGGAATAGAACGCCTGGGCATCCGGGACCAGCAACTGGTTGAAGCATTGCAAAAGGCCCTGTCGCACCATCGCGTGTTTGGTAAAGTGCATAACCGCGTGCTGGGAAATAGCTGGGTAAAGCTGGCCCTGCTTGCCGGCATCGTTTTGTTTTTATTGCTGGGTACATACCTGTGGCTGATCCCTTTTCTGGGTGAGCGGATGGCTAAAAGATTTTCAAAGGAAGCAGAGATCAGGATGGGGGAGCAAATGTACCAGTCGGTGAAGTTGCAATACCGCATCGATTCCCAAAAAACGGCTATCCTGAACAATTTTTATAAACAGCTGCATTACGATGTAGGCTACCCGGTATCAATTACTGTGGTAGGATCGAACGAAGTGAATGCCTTTGCCATCCCCGGCGGGCATATTGTGGTGTATGATGCCATTCTTGACCAGATGAAAACGCCGGAAGAATTGGCGGCCCTGTTGGGACATGAAGCATCCCATATTGCTTTGCGCCATTCCCTGCGCAATATCTTTCGAAGCATGGCCCGGCAAATGTTCATTTCAATATTGATCGGCGATCACTCAAACGTTGCTACAGTAGTGGTTAATAATGCCGATGCCCTGAAAGGCTTGCAATATTCGCGGTCACTGGAAACGGAAGCGGATGACAATGGCATGCAATTAATGGAAAAAAGCAGGATCAACCCGCAGGGGATGATGCGCCTGATGCAAATGCTTCAAAAGGAAAGCGGCAGTGGAGGCGAGCGGGCTGCCTTCCTGAGCACCCACCCGGTGTTTAAAGACCGCCTTCAAAACGTTGAAAAGCAGTTAAAGCAATGGCCGCCTGTAACTACTGCCAATGATAGTTTGAAAACCATCTTTCACTCCATATACGAATAGATTTACTGTATAATTTCAGCCACATGCTTTTTGATGTTGGAAGCCATTTTGGTCATGGGCAGGTCGTTTTCATCGCCGCCAAACGGGTCTTCAATTTCTTCCGCGATCAGTTCAAGACTGGCCAGAACATAAAAAATAAAGCCAACTACGGGTATGGCCAGATAGCCCAGGCTGATGGCGAAGCTGAAGGGCAGCGTCATCACATAAAAGAAGATGAACTTTTTAATGAACACGCTGTACGAAAAAGGGATGGGTGTGTTTTTGATGCGTTCACAGGCGCCGCAGATATCGGTAAATGATTGCAGTTCGTTATTGAGAACGATCAGCTGATCGCCTTTTATTTTTCCTTCTTCATACAACCTGTTTACCCGTTGAAATAAGAGCGAGGCTACCTGGTTAGGGATGTGCCGGCTGGTATCGATATTTTTCAATTCGGGATGTTCCGTTTCATCCAGCGCCAGGCGGGTTGATTCTGCATGCAGGTGATGCGCCAGCACCGAAGCATACATGGGAATGGATTTTCTGAAGAACGAACGGTGTGTTTCCTCTTCAAAATGCAGCATGCTGTGCAGTTTAATGGCCAGATTACGGCTATTGTTAACCAGTGAACCCCACATTTTTCTTCCTTCCCACCAGCGGTCATATGCGGTGTTGGTACGAAAAACCAGCAGCATTGAGATCACGAAGCTGAGCAGGGTGTGCATGGAGGTTATCTGCTTTACGTAACTGCCTTCAGATAGCTTCAAAAAATGCAATTCAAAGATAACGATGATCCAACAGTAAATACAGATACCAAAAATAAGCGGTGATAACTTGCGTAAGGTGTCGGCCTTATGAAAGCGGAAAATAAAAGTAAACCAGTCTTTCGGATTGTATGTGATCATAGTCGAGCTTCTTACTGGAAAGATAAGGATTTAGTTGACGAGTTAATGAGTTGACAAGTTGACGAGTTAACAAGTTAACGAGGAAAATAGCAGCTTGGAAGTAATAAAGTAGGATGTTGATAGGGTTGATAAGGTTGACAGCGTTGATAAAGCGAAGAGAAAATACGGTAGTGAGACATGAAAATAGTGAGGAATGTACATTCTCGCGAGCCATCTTTGCCCTTTGCCTTTTGCCCTCTGCCCTCTGCCTCTTCCTTTAAAAAGAAAAAGGCCACCCGTTATCAGGCAGCCTTTTTTACAATGCTTATTAACTTAATTATTTCGGCTTAGCCCAGGCGTTCGCAGGTAACGATGGGTTGATGTCGTAATTCTCGTAAGTGATAGTTTGAGCGTGTTTACCACTCTGCATGATCTCGGTGTATGGTAACATAATACCGCCCGTTTTCTTGTAGTCAGAGTATGTAAAGGTAGTAGTACCACTCAGCGGGTCAACCATAATCAGGGCTTCCAGCCTGTTGGTTTTGTTATTAAGGATATAACCGGCACGGATGCTGTTTACTGTTACCATTACCGATGACAGATCATACTGTGATGTTTGCAGAGTGGCTGTAGATTTGTCCAGAATGCTTGACTTCAGGCCTAACAAACCACAGTACAGGTAACGCTTCAGTTCTGTTACACGTTGGGGTGACAGGGCAGCATAACCATTACCATCAAAGCTCCAACCGCTGTTGCCTTCCATTTGCTCTAACAGAATAACGTTGCCTTGCAGCGATGATTCCAGGCGCACGATCTGACGGTTAAAGTCGGCCCACATAGTCAGTGTTAGGTTATTGGTGTTCATCACTGCTTTCAGCGAATTTAGATTATCCAGGCTTTTACCACCATGTACCTGGTTAGCCGCCTTCATCAGGTTCATCCCGGTTTCCAGCACATCATTCGATTTGGTAGCTGTAGTAGTAACTACAGGAGCAGCTGTAGGTGCAGATGGTTTTGCTATATCGCCATGTTTGGCCATTTCCTCTTCATCGAGATAAAAGATATCGCCATTGATAACAGCGATCTGTTTTTTATCAGGACTGGTGAATAAGCTATAGCTGGCTGTTTTACCATTGTCAAATTTCAGTTCTAACTGACCCTGGTTGATGGTATAAGAACCACCATCACCGCTGCTACTGCTTCCACCCGATACCGTTGTAAGCGTAGCAGTACGTTTAAATTTACCTTCGGTAAAATAAAAGCCATCTGCTTTACCGCCCGATCTTATAAATTTGAAAAAACCGTTGGGAACTGCAGTGGAAACATTAAGTCTTACAAAGGTAGCGGCGCCAGACTGGCCGGTTTCGCCGGTAACACTTAACAGGATAATTTTTTCAGAACCATCATTAAGGAATTTCATTTTCAGCTGATTGCCGGTAATAGAATAAGTACCGTCAATACGCTTTGCCCAATCAGTTTTATCTAAACTGCTACAGAAAGATGAATTGGGTCTGAAATAATAGGCATAATCAGTTCTTACCATTGCGCCGGCATCAGAACTTTGATCATATTCATACGCAGTACCTGCGTACACCGCATTGATAGTTTGTGCTAATAGGGACGAACTGGAGAATAGTAAGCATAAAAAGAAAACGCTAGTACGGATTCTCACCAAGGTGTTAAGTGTCATGATAACGTTTACATTTGTATTTTCAAAAAGCCTGCCGAAATATAATATTCCTGTTAATACAGACTCAATAAGATTTATGAAAAATTATTCATCAGGAGCAAGCAAGGAAAGCAGATCGTTTTTCTGTATACGATAGCCATTATATACCACATTGCTTATTGGAAAAGATGTAATTGATGTGGGGTTCTGGCCTTTCTTTGATCTATTCAACTCAGGGCGCGCAAACGTATCGTGTAAACTTCAAACGATTGTCCTGTAGTGTCCTGCTCCCAGGTTTTCGGATCATTTTATACGCATCCAAAAACGCGCGCATAACTCGAATATTGTGTTGTATTTCATTTTGTTACATGCCTTGATGAATTGAGATAAGTAGATTGAAATGAGGCAGATAGGAGCGGTTTGGATCAGCGCAGGATTAGAAAAGGCTGGTTTATAAAAGATTATTTTTAGATGCATTTACGCTAAAGTCATATTTAGCATGATGGATAAAAAGCAAAATGTCCCGATGAGGGACATTTTGCTGATATTATAAATAATGTAAAGTATATACTACATACCGGGAACGAGGGCACGGCCAATACCTTCCCTGCCAGGCCACGGAATAGCAGCCAGTATTACCAGTAAAGCAATTAAAAAGAACCAGAATGCTTTTTTGTATTTGTTATAATCAGAGATAGATTTTTTTGCCTGACCTCTGCCAACGGTGATCAATGCAATGGCGATGATCATCATCACCGGATGTTCTACCCAATAAAAACGATAGGTGGCATTTTTCATTACACTCACGCCTTCGGGTACGCCTTTGGCAATACCGTACGTACCAACAAATAACAATATCAAACCAATCAGCAAGGTAATATGGGCTGTTATCATAGTAAATAACCATAATTTCTTGTCACCTGCCGATAATGCTTTTTTACCGCTGAAACCTGATAAGCTTTTTACAATGGATGCCAGTAATAAGATCAACAGTATCCATCGAAGCCAGCTATGTAGTACAACTAAGATATTCATATGTGGAATTTGGCGCAAAGCTAATGGGGGCAGGTTGAAATCTCAAATTTGATTCCTGAATAACTGACCGCTATACATAAGTTTTGATCCTTATTATTCCATGCAAATGACGTGTTTGCCGTACATTGGCACATTTTATAGCTATTAATGGAAGATAATTTTGTTAAATAGTTTGCATGTCAGAATATTGCCATAAGTACCAGGAAAAAATCGGTTAGTTTTGCTTCGGCCGCCGCAGCCTTGGCGAAGGCGGCCATACGGTGAAAAAAACATATATAACGCAGATGAAAAGATGGTTCTCTTTACAGGGTTTATTGTTGATTGGTTTATTAGGTTGGTTATGCAGTTGCCATTCCGGAAAGGAGAAGGAATCGCCGGAAAAAATATTAGGTTTACGGCCCTATGCAGGATTGACTGATAGTATTAAACGGTTCCCGCAAAACCAGGAGCTGTACCTGGAAAGAGCGGTACTGCTTTCCCAAAATGATCGCCATGAACTGGCAATGGCTGATTATAAAAAAGCCTGGGAATTAAAACCCGATGAACATATCGCTCTGCAATATGTATCTAACCTGATGTTGGTGAACCGTCCCCAGGACGCGGTGAACCTGTTGAAAGAATGTATTGCCACCTGGCCCGCCAATCCCGATCTGCATCGCCGCTTAAGCGAGATCTATACACAAATGGGCGAAACAAAAAAAGCCATTGATCAATACGATGAATGGGCGCAGCAGGACTCTACAAATTTTGAGGTCTGGTATGAAAAGGGCGTATTACTGGCCCAGTTAAAGGATACCCCGGCCGCCATTACCGCGCTGGAACACTCCTATCGCATAGCACCCATTAATTACAACGGACTGGCCCTGGCGAGTTTGTATGGCGCTACCCGGAATCCCAAAGTAATCACCCTCTGCGATGACCTGTTGCGTAAGGATACTTCCAACATCACCAACGATGTATTATACCTGAAAGGCAGTTATTATTCCGATACTAAACAATATGAAAAGGCTATTCGTGAATTCAATGAATGCATAAGCCGCGACTGGAAATTCACCGATGCTTATATTGAAAAGGGCATTGTGTTGCATGATCTGAAAAAGTACGACAGCGCCCTGAAAATATTCATCATGGCCGCCACAGTTACCAATACCAGTCCCGATGCCTGGTACTGGATGGCGCGTTGTTATGAAGAATTAGGCAAAAAAGACCTGGCTTTGGTGAATTATGAACGTGCCCTGGCCCTCGATAAAAATTTTGAGGAAGCGCGGGATGGAATTAGAAGATTAAAGAAGTAGAGGGCTTTGAACTTAAAACTTTGGACTTTCAACTTTGAACTTAAAATTTTGAACTAGAAATGGCTATCGTAGCACCATCATTTTTATCAGCTAACTTTTTAAATCTGGAAGCAGATTGTAAAATGATCAATGAAAGTGAGGCCGACTGGTTTCATTTGGATGTAATGGACGGACGTTTTGTGCCCAACATTACTTTTGGCCCCATGATCATTGAGTTTATTCGAAAAACAACCACCAAGGTTTGTGATGTGCACCTGATGATAGTGGAACCGGAAAAATATGTGGAAGATTTTAAAAAGGCTGGCGCCGATATGCTGACGGTGCACGAAGAATGCTGTGTTCATTTACACCGGAATATTCAACAGATCAAATCACTGGGCATGCAGGCCGGCGTGGCATTGAACCCGCATACGCCTGTGGAGTCGTTGAAAGAAGTGCTGGATGATATTGATATGGTTTTGATCATGAGTGTGAACCCCGGTTTTGGTGGTCAGAAATTCATCCCCAACACGCTGAACAAGATCAGGACCCTGCGTCATATGATCAATGAAAGAGGACTGTCTACCAAAATTGAGATCGATGGCGGTATTACGCTGGAGAATGCGCATGCGATCGTGAAAGCCGGCGCCGATGTGCTGGTAGCCGGTAACACGGTGTTCAAATCAAAAGATCCCAAAGACACTATTGCACAGCTGAAAAAGATAACCAGATAAATGTAAAAGGTATGGCAAAAGACCTTTTCAGTAACCAGGCCTCGCTGTATGCACAATACCGCCCCGGCTATCCCGGCGAATTATATGAATTCATTTTGCAGCAGGTGACCGATCCACAACAGGCCTGGGATTGCGCCACCGGTAATGGACAGGCCGCCGTTGAACTGGCCCGCTATTTTGAAAAGGTAATGGCCACAGACATTAGTGAAAAGCAATTACAGCAGGCCATCCCAAACGCAAAGATCACTTATAGCATTTCCACCGCAGAACAAACCAGTTTCCCCGATAATAGTTTTGATTGTATCACTGTAGCGCAAGCCTACCACTGGTTTCAGTTTGATGCCTTTGAAAAAGAAGTGCGGCGCATTGCCAAACCCGGCGCTGTGGTAGCCATTTGGGGCTATAGCCTGGTAGTATGTGAAGACGAAGCGCTGAATACCATCATCAAAACATTTTACCGTGATACCGTAGGTGCGTACTGGGATAAAGAAAGAAAGTATATCGACGATCACTATACCACGGTGCCTTTCCCTTATGAAGCATTACCCTCGAAGGAATTTCAAATAACCTTACAGTGGAACCGGCAGCAACTGATCGGTTATTTCAACACCTGGTCAAGCGTACAGCATTTTATAAAAGCGCATCAGTATAACCCGGTTGATGAACTGGCGACTGTTATTGAAAAGGTGTGGCCGGGGGAGTATTTAAAGAGCTTTTATTTTCCGTTGTTCCTTAAGTTGGGTAAAGTAACGAAGTGAGTTGACCAGTTAACCAGGTCGAGATGGCAAGATAGAATTAATAATACGGCGAGAGAAGACAGGAGTGAGCAATGAAACTAGTGAGGAAAGTTACATTCTAGCGAGCCATTTTTGCCCTTTGCCCTCTGCCTTTTCGTTAATACAAGAATAGCACTTCAATATATCATATGCAAAAGTTAAGATCAGCAATCATCGGTTGCGGCAAAATGGCGCAGGTACATGCGCAGGCATTAAAAAATATTGCAGAAACAGAACTGGTAGCAGTGCAAAGCCGCAGTGCAGAAAAGGCAGCCGCTACAGCGGCTCGCTTTGGGGTGAAAGCCTATGCTGATATTGCAGAGATGATACAAACAGAGCAGGTGCAGGTAGCCGTTATTTGCACGCCGCATCCTGCTCATCGCGAAGGCGCCCTGATTGCTATGCAAAACGGCGCCCATGTACTCACCGAAAAGCCATTGGCTGTTTCGTTGACCGATTGTGATGCTATGATGGAAGCGGCTTCCAAATACAATAAACAAATAGGCATGGTAAGCCAGCGCCGGTTCTACCCCGCCTGTTACCGGATAAAGCAGGCCATTGACGCGGGAAAACTGGGTACGCCCATGCTGGGTTCGGTAGTGATGTATGGCTGGCGCGATGAAAAATATTATAACAGCGATCCCTGGCGCGGCAGTTGGGATAAAGAAGGCGGTGGCGTGCTGGTGAACCAGGCGCCGCATCAGCTCGATCTGTTGCAATGGTATATGGGCAGTGAAATGGAAGAAGTATACGGCGTTTGGCAGAACATCAATCACCCGTATATAGAAGTAGATGATACCGCCTCGGCCATTATAAGGTTTAAGAATGGTGCGGTGGCCAATATCATTGTAAGCAATGCACAAAAGCCGGGTCTGTATGGCAAAGTACATATCCATGGCTCTACTGGTGCATCTGCAGGAGTACAAACCGATGGCGGTGCCATGTTTCTGCCGGGGCAACCAGCGGTGCTGGAACCACCGTTAAACGATATCTGGACGGTGCCCGGTGAAGAGCAACAACTGGAAGCTTTTCATAAAGCCGACAGAGATGAATTCAGGGCCACTAACGATCCTGTTGAATATTATGTTCGTCAACAAAACCGCGACTTTATAATGGCTGTGGCTGAGAACCGGGAACCACTGGTGACTGCTAAAGAAGGAAGAAAAACTGTGGAGTTGTTTACGGCCATCTATCGATCTACAAAAGAACGGCAACCCATTCGCTGGCCATTGTAAATAATTATCAGCTTCCTGAGAAAAAATATCTACAGAAACACGGTTTTATAGAAGTAGCAATTTTTGCATCACTTCATAAAACAGTTCGTATGGCAACATCAAACGGAAAATCGAAGAATAGGATGCAAAAGGAAGCCGATAAGGACCTTTCCAAAAGCTACAACCAGTTTAAGGAATATGAAGGACAGAAATATACTGGAATGAAGATAGGCCGAAGTCATAAATGGTACTATGATAAAGGCGAATGGAAAGAAACAAAAGTAACTCCCGACCTATGGACCATCAATTTTGGCGTAACCAAGCGGCGGGCCGGTAAGGCGCCGGAAGGTTCCGGGGTACCCGTAGGTACAGAATATCATTGGTATATCCTGGCCCATCAGCATGTACGAAAGTTAAACGCGAACGATTATACTACTGCACTTACCGGGCTCAAATACAAGCTCGCGCATAAAAGAGCAGAAACCGATAAATGGAATATCAGCGATAAAGCGCAGCGCAAACGGTTAATAAAACTGTTGAAAGATATGATCGATCAACTGGAAAATGCGCCGGAGAACCTGAATCAACCTCCAGACACGAAAGTAGTTCCACCACCAAAAAAGGCAGCTGCCAAACCAGCTTCTACCCAAACGACAAGAAGGAAGAAAACCGCCACCCGGAAAAAGAAAGCCGTGAAAGAGGTGTGAAAATAATTCCTCGCCACCGATAGTATTAATTATCAGTAGTTAAGCTGAAAGAGGCTATGGCCGCGGAATTGCATCAATTATATCTGAAATCAAACGTTTTGTTATGGTAATAAATGAAAAAGAATTTCCAGTGGTTGTACAGGCTTATCAACCTGCCACCGATGGAGAATTATTTGTGGCCGAACAAATGGTGAGAAATCAAACTGAAGTAGATACCTTTAGTAGCCGGTATGCCGGGTACGTTATTAAAGCGCGCGTTGTAAAAGAAAATGAATTAGTGACAAACTCAAATTATGATAATCGTACACGACGTACGGCTGTTCATCGCCGAGGTTTACCGGTATGGGCAATTCTTTTACTTATAGTTGTTGTACTGGTTGTAGTAGGATTCACCACTGGCTGGATCCAAAAAACCTTTGAATTAAATTTGTAATAGAAGTTTAAGTTTGTTCCGTTTTCGTTAACCGGCGGATAATAGTAACCGAGTTGTAAAACCGCACCCGCATTATCTACCGGTTTTTTTTATAAGACAATAAGAGGGTTCCCGCAAGCGGGGACAGTGAAAAGGAATAAATGAAAAACCACAAAAAAGAAAAGCTTCAAGTTGTTTTGCTTACCAATAACTTGAAGCTTTATCTTTTTAAGTCAACGGTTTTAATTTTTTATTTCCTATGGTAATTTATCACCTGGTAAGCCCATACCGGTCACAATTTCATAATTAAACACACCCGCCAGGACAGCAGGGTCCTTTTCCATCAAACGTTTTACTTCCTCTTTATCTTTGGTATTGTAAATGGCAACAGCAGCCAGGTTGGTCTCGTTGTCCATCACGGGCATGGTCAATACCATTTCGTTATCGCGGCGTTGCTCAAATATGTACGGCAGGTGTTCGCTTTGAATGATACGGGGCGTATCACTTAAGCCATAATTCTCCCCCTTTGTCAATACGACCAGCACATAAGGTTTAATAGTGGCGAGCTTGGTCATAATTTCGGGCGATGTAAATGCAAATGCTGGATTGCTCATTGGTTACTATTTTAGTGTTTGATTTGGTTTGGAATTGTGAAAACCTGAACCGGGAATGGGTGAAGAGGTGGGTTTGTTATATGATGCAATATAATATTTACATCGAATTGCAAATAGGGCTTTTAAAGATTAGAACAAAAAAAATGGGCTGAATAGACATTCAGCCCCTGTGAAAACACGCCTTCCAAGTAAATATGTTGATGTAGTTACAATCAAGTTAGGAATCCCCATGGCCCCCACGGCCGTTAATTGCAATCAGCTTCCTGCTCCCATTTCTTTTTTTAAGTACCCTGCGTCTGTTTCCTGATCTCTTTCACATTTTCGCTGATCGCATTGTTGAAGGAGTAATTTCCAACCAAATGCCAAAAGTATAAGGAGCTTACAACCAGTATTTTATATGCATGCCAATCACCATGCCAGTTCCCCGCGAGGGAACGATTTTCCAGAATTGGTTGGCCTGCTATCACTGATAAATAGAAGTACCTATCATCTAAAGGGTATGTGTAGGCTGGAATTGATCATTTTCAAGTGTAAGTATGCGTTAGGAATACATTTCTTAGTTTAAAGTACATGGTTATAATCTTATGCTTCCGGATTCAAAGTTTAAGTTATTGAGTTTGTTAGTTCAATTCACGGATCCCGACTTGTTCCACGTCCGCGTGCCGTTGAAGCTTTAGAGGAAGCGCAAGCCTTGGCGTAGGCGAATTTCCGCGACGAGGCCTTTGCCCTTTGCCCTTTGCCTTGCCCGCCGTCCGCGTGTCGCTGAAGCTTTAGCGGAGGCGCAAGCTTTAGCGAAGGAGGGCCTTTGCCTTGTTGCCTTTTCCAACATTTTCAACTAATTTCGACCGCAACAAAAACTTACCCGGGTGAAATTTGTTCCATTTTTACTGGTCTTCTTTGCAGTTTGTATCTCCGGTAGTGTGGTGGCACAGAAAAAGGCGGCCTGGGTATCAGGCCGGGTGGTCGGTGATAATGAGCAACCCCTGGATAATGTGTCCATAGTGATCTTAGGACGGCTTAAAGGCGTCATCACTTCCGATTCCGGTACTTTTCGCCTTAAAGTTCCAGCCGATAAAGCATTTGCCCTTGTATTCAGCTATACCGGGTATAAAACCGAGCAACGCAATTTCCTGTTGAATGAGAATGAAGAAGAAGCGGTGGTTATCCGGCTCGAACGCGGCGCCCGCGAACTGGAACCCGTGGTTATCACCAACGAGCGGCAACGGCGCGAGGCCGGCCTGGTGATCATCAATCCCAAAAATGCCATCAACATTCCTTCTCCCACTGGTGGAATAGAAAGTTTAATAAAAGTCTTCGTCGGTTCCAACAATGAACTGACCTCCCAGTACAACGTACGCGGCGGCAGTTATGATGAGAACCTGATCTATGTAAATGATTTTGAAGTCTTCCGGCCTTACCTGGTGCGCAGTGGTCAGCAGGAGGGATTAAGTTTTATCAATCCTGAAATGACGCGCAACGTAAGCTTTTACAATGGCGGATTCCAGGCCAAGTACGGCGATAAAATGTCGTCGGTGCTGGATATTCAATACAAAAAGCCGCGGCAGTTTGGCGGATCGGCCTATGTAGGCTTGCTGGAACAAGGCCTGCACCTGGAGGGTATTACTAAAAATAACAAGTTTAGTTACCTCGTAGGCGTGCGTAACCGCAGCAATCGCAACCTGTTGAAGAGCCAGGAAACACAGGGAAATTACGTGCCTTCTTCAAACGACCTGCAGGCTTTGCTGACTTACCAGATCAACGCTAAGAACAGCATCGAGCTGCTGGGAAATATCTCTCAAACTAAATTCACGCTTGTTCCGGCGTTCAGCCAACTCACTTCTTCCGTGTTCTCGCCCTATTTCAGCGCCAACCTGGGCATGGATATCTATTTCTCGGGCCGGGAAGAAGACCGCTACCGCACCAACATGGTGGGTTTGTCATTTATACAACAACCGAAAAAGAACCTGCGGTTGAAATGGATGCTGAGCCGGTTTGAGAACGATGAACGCGAAGGCATTGACATTACCGGCGCCTATATTTTTGGGGAACGCGAATTTGATAAAAGCAAATCAGATTTCGGGTTGATCAATAATCCGCTGGGAGCGGGACTGTATCAAAACTATGTCCGTAATAAACTGAATATAAAAGTTTGGAACGCCTCACACAAAGGCTACCTTGACCTGGGTCATCATTACGTTCAATGGGGACAAACCGCCGAACGCCAAACCGTGAACGATAAACTCCACGAATGGGAATACCAGGATTCGGCCGGTTACAGCCTTCCTTATAACCCCAATAACCTGGCGTTGAGCAGCCTGTTGAACTCAAAAGCCAATTTGAACATTACGCGGTTGAGCGGCTTCATCCAGGATAATATCATTTTACACGATTCCATGGGCGTGATCTTGCAGGCCGGCGTTCGCTATAATTACAACGACCTGAATAATGAATTGCTGATCTCACCCCGTTTGGGCGCCTCCTGGAAACCTGCCCACTGGCGGCGGGATTTCATTTTCCGTGGCGCTGTCGGGATCTATAACCAGCCGCCTTTTTACCGCGAACTGCGCCGGTACGATGGAACGGTAAATACCAACCTGAAAGCCCAGAAAAGCTGGCAGGCATCGGCCGGGTTCGATTATAATTTCCGTAACGGCAACCGCCCATACCGTTGGACAGTGGAAGCCTATTATAAAAACATGTGGGACGTGGTGCCTTACGACATCGACAATGTTCGCCTGCGTTATTTTGGCGAGAACATGGCGAAGGCCTATGCCGCCGGTTTGGAAACCCGCGTGTTTGGCGAACTGGTGAAAGATGCCGAAAGCTGGATCAGCCTGGGTTTTATGCGCACCCGCGAAAACCTGAAAGGGGATAAATATTTCGATTATAAGCTTGATTCACTGGGCGCCATAAAAGACAGTACCCAGAAGGAAGCAGGCTGGTTACGCCGTCCTACCGACCGTTTTCTCACTTTTGGAATGTTTCTGCAGGATTACCTGAGCACCAATAAAAACTTTAAAGTATACCTGAACTTCCTGTATGGCAGCAACCTGCCCTATAACATTCCGGGCAGTGTAAAATACCGCAATGCGCTCATCATCGATCCTTATATCCGTATCGATGTTGGGTTTAGCGCCCTGCTGCTGGATAGCGAAAAAAGCAACCGCCGCAGTCATAGTCCTTTCCGTAATTTTGAGAACATCTGGGCTACGTTCGAAGTGTTCAACCTGATTGACAGGGACAATACCATCTCTTACATGCTTATCAAAGATTTTTCCAACACCGTTTTTGCCATGCCAAACCGGCTTACACCCCGGTTGCTGAACCTGAAGCTGGTGGCAAGATTCTAAGAATGGGTTATTTAAAGCAATAGCTTAACGTATCAACAGCGGGTCATCCATACGGATGGCCCGCTGTTGTTTATAGCATACTCCATACACAAACTCTATATGTTCCGGATATAAGCTGAATGTATACCAGTCATAAGCCCGAGATATCCCGGATATAATTAAAGGCGGGATATCAGTGGAATATCTCGGAGACATATCCGGGATATCTCCGGGATATCCCTTGTATAAACATGAAAATGAGGTAGTTCTAAATACTTGTAATATGGAAATGCCAGGCTTTAGGAACGCTTGCAATCAGCTTTCCCGTTTTATTACCTTTTTTCCGGAAATGAGAATAGAATGTACCAACGTTGTTTTGCAAGCGATTGTATTACAGCGCGTTGTTTTTTGGCATTTTAATCGAATACCTATCATGAACGAGGAATTGAAGCAAACAAATCTAAACCCCTAAAAGATTACCGTATGATGGCTTTAAATGTGATTTCAACCCGCCCTAACCCATTCATTTCATCCCTTACCCTGGAGATAACGGCTTCAGAAGACCGTCCGGGTGTGGTAAGAATGGCCGATAACACCGGAAAGATAATCAGTCTTTTTTTGTGGAAACTGAAGAAAGGAATTAATATCAGCAATATAAATAATCTGAACAAATTAGGCAATGGATCGTACCTGCTCGATGTGATGGACGAGAAAGGCCAGATCCTGTGCAGCGTAAGAGTAGAAAAGTAAGTGATTGCTCCATTTGTGACGGAAAAACCTGTACAGGCAGCTTTACCTGGTAAAAGGGAAACATGTAGTAAGGTGATTTCGGTTTCCCAAATTAATAAAGTTTTATCCCAAACTGAGACAATGAACCGTCTGCTTATGTGGCATCTGACTGATTATGAATGTGTTGAAAAGTGGCATTCCATTAGTAATCTCTTTATAAATGATACTTGTGATACCATTAAACCATAACCATAACTCAGATAAGCACAAAGCGGAAAAAGACGCTGTTTCAATGCGGCAAAAATTAAACAGGATATTACAAATTGACCAAACCGGATCAGGTGGTAACGAAGGTACTAAAGACCCAAACCCAGAAAATATGATCCCTAAAGTTGTTGTCCGTCCAAACCCGTTTTTTACTTCCATAACGCTTGATGTAACGTGTGCACAAGGCAAACATGTGATTGTGCGGATGTTCGATGAAGACGATAAGATCGTAAAAATGTTCAGCTGGTTCCTGGTTAAAGGAATAAACATAACCAATATAAGCGAAGTAGAATTTTTGCCTGCCGGCGTTTACTCGCTGGACATTGTTGATCTGGAAGGAGACGTATTATACAACACCCACATTTCAAAAGGCTAGAGAAATATTTCAAACCCCTAACCCCGCAGGAGTTGTTTGCAAAAACAACTCCTTTTTTATTGTCAGTTCCTGTAATTTTGGGCATGACAAAGCTGAGTGTAAACATCAACAAATTTGCCACGTTGCGCAATAGCCGCGGAGGTAATAATCCCGATGTAGTAAAAGCGGCCATCGATGCAGAGCGTTTTGGCGCAGATGGCGTAACGGTTCATCCCCGGCCCGACGAACGGCATATCCGCTACAGCGATGTACGGGCCATTAAAAAGATCATCACCACAGAATTTAATATTGAAGGCAACTGCAGGGAACAAAAATTTATTGACCTGGTGCTTGAAACGCAACCTCATCAGGTAACGCTGGTGCCAGATGCGGAAGGGCAACTTACCAGTGACCATGGCTGGGACACCATACAGCACTGCGATTACCTGCGGGAGATGATCCAGACATTTAAAAAGGCAGGCATTCGGGTGTCGATCTTCGTTGATCCCGTTATTGAAATGGTGAATGGCGCCGCAGAAACCGGTACCGACCGCATTGAGCTGTATACCGAAGGCTACGCCCGGGAGTATACGAACAACAGGGAACAGGCCATTGCCAGTTATGTAACCGCCGCTAAAAGGGCCAATGAACTGGGACTGGGCATTAATGCAGGTCACGACCTCGATCTTACCAACCTGGCTTATTTTGCACAAAACATCCCGGGGTTACTGGAAGTATCCATAGGGCATGCCCTGATAAGTGATGCTTTGTATCTGGGGTATGAGAATGCGATACAATTGTACAAGCGACAGTTGAAAGGTTGACAAGTTGACGAGTGAACCAGTTGACGAGTTAACCAGTTAACAAGTTGACAATTGGCGAGAGAGCCTCACTTTACGCCAATACATCGTGCCATTCTGTGACCTTGTCTAACACCGATTTGGCGAAGGGGCAGAGGGGCACGATCTTGATGTTATGGGTGCGGGCATATTCAACAGCGGTGAAAACCAATTGCTTTCCTACGCCTTTTCCAGCCAAAGAATCATCTACTTCGGTATGCTCGATGGTCATTTTATTGGGGGTGGTCATTGAATATACCATTTCAGCCAGTATAGCGCCGTCCTGGCCCACATAAAACATACCTTTCCCGTGTAATTGTTTGTGTTGTATTACCATAATAAAATAGGAATAAAGCAATAATAATAAGCTCTCCCGAAGAAATCGGGACGGTAAACGGTTTGGGGGTTGGTCAATTGCAACGGTCGTATGTTGATCGTTTTCAACTTATTCCGGCCGGGCTGCAATTCAGGGGTAAAAATCGTATTTTTATTTAAATTGTTGGTTATGGATAAGAAGAAATTGAAGGAAGAATTACACCAATATATAGACAAGCTTGAAGATGAAACAGCCTTAAGCATGTTGCATGAGGCAACTGTTGAATACGAAAAGGCTGGTCAGAAGGATATTGTAGAAGATTTAACCCTTGAACAGGAGGCGCGGTTAAAAGAGTCATTAGAGCAACTGAACAATGGTCAGTGGAAATCTCATGAAGAAGTCATGAAAGAGTCAAGAACATGGCTGCGAAAATAAGGTGGTCCGATAATGCAAGAGAGGATTATAAGAACGTAGTTGACTATTTGTTACTGGAATGGAATGAAGAGATTGCCTTACGATTTATTGAAGTGGTGGAGCACAAAATACAGCATATCAAAGCCCACCCATTTACTGGACTACGTTCCAGGGGCGATCCTGAAATCAGGAACGTCTCCATCACAAAACACAATCGTTTATATTATAAGATTACTAAAAATTTGCTGGAAATTGTGAATATTTTCGATACCAGACGGCATCCCGATAAAAATATATACGGTTAATTAAAATAAATTTGGTCAAATCATTTTTGCATAGCACTTTTGTAAGCATAATGAAAAAGCAATTACAAAATAATCATTGGTGGTGGCATACAGACTCTAAAAGGGGCTTGTAAGCTACTGTTTGATGTTATTTTAACACCATATTCAGGCCCCGATTAACATCGGGGCTTTTTTTTGGACTGTTCTTAATGCGGCTGATTAATGAAAAAGATAAATATTACTACCAATTGTAAAAAGCTGCTGGCTGATGTGTTCACGCCGGTAGGCATTTACCTCCGGGTGCGCGATCGCTTTCGCGATACAGTACTGCTCGAAAGTACCGATCACCATGCAGCAGACAACAGTTACTCTTTCATTTGTATCAATGCCATTGCGGGTATCGAGATCACTTCTGCCAAAAGCATTGAATTTAAACTGCCTGGCCTGCCACCCGAAAAAGCCTCCATCACCAACAGTGCCGAAGTACCCGAGAAACTGTGGGAATTTATGCAGCGCTTTGAGGTAACTCCCGGCAGTGGTCGCGAAGCGAAATTCGCACAAGGCTTATATGGCTACACAACCTACGATGCCGTTCAGTTTTTCGATACCATTCACCTCGGTATTGAGCGCAAATCTCCGAATGGGCTGCCCGTTATCCCACTCATGCGCTATCGCCTGTATCAATACGTAATAGCTATCAATCACCATAAAGACGAACTATACATTTGCGAAAACACCATGCCCGGTGTGGAAAGTGAATTACAGGTAGTGGAGTCGCTGATCCGCAGTAAAGATGTACCGGTATATCCTTTTAAAACAAAAGGTCCCGAAGCTTCAAATATGACCGACAGCGACTATATGGATATGGTGAAGAAGGGAATTCAGAGTTGTTTGCGCGGCGATGTGTTTCAGATAGTGCTGAGCCGTTGTTTTGAACAGGGTTTTACCGGCGATGAGTTTGCCGTGTATCGCGCCCTGCGCAGCATCAACCCTTCGCCTTATTTGTTCTTTTTTGATTATGGCGATTACAAGCTCATGGGTTCTTCACCCGAAGCGCAGCTTATTATGCAAAATGGCAAAGCGGTGGTTCACCCCATAGCGGGTACCTTCAAACGAACCGGTGACGATGAAACCGATCAGCGCGAAGCCGAACGCCTGTTACAGGATGCCAAAGAGAATGCAGAACATGTGATGCTGGTAGACCTGGCGCGTAACGACCTCAGCCGCCTATGCGATGAGGTAAAAGTAGACCACTATCGCGAAGTGCAATATTATTCGCACGTAATACACCTGGTAAGTGAAGTGAGTGGTAAGATCCGCACGGGCAGCAATCCGTTTGCGCTGCTGGCCAAAACATTTCCTGCCGGTACTTTAAGCGGCGCGCCAAAATTCAAGGCCATGGAGTTGATCGATGCATTTGAGTCAACCTCCCGCAGTTATTATGGCGGCGCTATCGGGTTCATGGGTTTTGATGGACAATGTAATCATGCCATTATGATCCGCACCTTTATGAGCCGTCAGAACAAACTGATCTACCAGGCCGGCGCCGGTGTAGTGGCCGCCAGCAAACCCGAAAGTGAATTACAGGAAGTAAATAACAAACTGGGCGCTCTGAAAAAAGCCATTGTATTTGCCCAGGAGATAATTTAATTGGGACCCGGCTGAAGAAACGTATAGCAACACCGGTTGCGTCGCACACTTCAGCACCATAACAATACTGAACATGAAAATTCTTGTTTTCGATAATTACGACTCCTTTACTTACAACCTGGTACACTTGGTTGAAAAGATCTTGCATCAGAAAGTAGATGTACACCGCAACGACCAGATCCCACTGGAAGAGGTAAAGGCGTATGATAAGATCATTTTATCGCCCGGCCCCGGTATACCCGAAGAAGCTGGTTTGTTACTGCCTTTGATAAAGGAATATGCAGCTACCAAATCAATCCTGGGGGTGTGTTTGGGTCACCAGGCAATTGGCCAGGCATTTGGCGGCAAGCTGACCAACCTGAGTACGGTGTATCATGGAGTGGCCACCCCAGTGCAGGTTATCAATCGCAGTAAGCCGCTTTTCAATGGCCTGCCCGATGAATTTGAAGTAGGCCGTTACCACAGCTGGGTCGTAAGTGAAGAAGGTTTTCCCAAAGAGCTGGAGATCACCGCCCGCGATGCCAACAACTTCATCATGGCATTGCAACATAAAACATACGATGTGCAAGGGGTGCAGTTTCATCCGGAGAGTGTGCTGACGCCAAGAGGGGAAGAAATCCTGAGAAACTGGCTAAAAGTCTGAACTGGGATAGGTGGGATGTTTGGGATGTATGGGATGGGATTTTTGGGATAGTGGGATAGATAGGATAAGGGTATTTTTGATGCGCATGTGAGGTTTACAACTAAAACCTCTGTTATGACAAATCTTAAGTATAGCGATTTAACCGAGAAGATCATCGGGGCATCTTTTAGAGTACACAGCACCCTTGGTAATGGATTTCAGGAAGTGATTTACCAACGAGCCCTGGAGTTGGAGTTGAAGGCAGCGGAAATGAATTATGCCCGGGAGTTCGAAATGCCCATTTATTATCTGGATCAGCAAATAGGCACCAGGCGAGTTGATTTTTTAATTGAGGATAAAATAAGCGTAGAGCTTAAGGCCCTAATAAAATTAGAGGATGTACACTTTGCACAGGCAATGAATTATCTGGAAGCATACAATCTTGAAATTGGTTTGTTAATCAATTTTGGTAGTAAAAGATTAGAATATCACAGATTTACAAACAAAAAATATAACAATAAACTTATGCAACATACTACTATATCCAACTCATCCTATCCATCCCATAAATCCCAGTTCAGACAATGAAAAAAATATTACAATACCTGTTTGAACATAAAACCCTTAGCCGCGATCAGGCGAAAGACGTTTTATTAAACATTGGTAAAGGTGTTTATAACGAACATGAAGTAACGGCCTTTATGACCGTATACCTCATGCGCAGTGTAACCATCGAGGAGCTGCAGGGATTTCAGGATGCCTTGCTGGAGTTGTGTGTAAAAATAGACCTGAACGGGTTCCAGGTTATTGACATCGTAGGCACCGGTGGGGATGGAAAGAACACCTTTAATATTTCAACCCTGAGTTGTTTTATAGTAGCCGGTACCGGTCAAAAGGTGGCCAAGCATGGTAACTATGGTGCCTCTTCAATCAGTGGCGCCTCCAACGTAATGGAGCAATTGGGTTATAAAATGAAGAACGATCCGGACAGGTTGAAGAAAGAAGTGGATCAGGCCAATATCTGTTTTTTACATGCGCCGTTGTTTCACCCCGCATTAAAAACAGTAGGACCAATCAGGAAGAACCTGGGTATGCGTACCTTCTTCAATATGTTGGGCCCTATGGTAAATCCGGCGTTTCCGCCCTTTCAGTTGGTTGGGGTATACAACCTGGAAATGGCGCGGATCTATAATTACCTGTTGCAACTAACCGACCGGGCCTTTACCATTATTCATGGACTGGATGGGTACGACGAGATCTCACTGACCAACGATACCAAAGTGATTACCAACAATGGTGAAAAGATCATGACGCCTGAGCAGTTGGGCAAACGCATGGTAAACCCCGCCGATATTTATGGTGGCAATACCGTGGAAGAAGCAGCCAAACTGTTCACCAAAATATTGAAAGGCGATGGAAGCTGGGCGCAGAATGCAGTAGTGCTGGCCAATGCGGCCATGGCATTGCATTGCACCGGTAACTATAAAACCTACGAAGATGCATATGGCGCAGCAGTAGATAGCCTGGAAAGTGGCAAAGCAAATGAAGCGTTGACGAAATTAATTGCCTTACAGTAATACACTGAAATGAACATTCTCGATAAAATAATAGAGCACAAAAGAATAGAAGTAGCTGAACGGAAAAAACAGACCTCCGTAAAGGAACTGGAACAACAGGAAGGGTTTACACGTTCTGTATTATCACTCGGACAGTTTTTGCTCGATGACGCCAAAACCGGCATTATTACCGAGTTTAAAAGAAAGTCGCCTTCAAAAGGTATCATCAATGGCGCGGCCGATGTGGTAGAAGTTACCTCCGCCTATGCCCGTTATGGCGCTTCAGGCTTATCCGTACTCACCGATGAACAATTTTTTGGCGGCAGCACTGCCGATCTTATAAAAGCAAGAGTTAACCAGGTGCCTATTTTACGTAAGGATTTCATGATCGATGAATACCAGATTGTGGAAGCGCGGGCCATGGGGGCCGATGTGATCCTGTTAATTGCAGCCTGCCTGACACCGGCTGAAGTTAAACGGTTGGCATCTTTTGCGGCTTCTTTACAGTTGGAAGTATTGCTGGAACTGCATGCCGAAGAAGAGCTGGAACATATTTGTGATGAAACAAAACTGGTAGGCATCAATAACCGCAACCTGAAAACTTTTGAGGTAGACATCGAGCGGAGTCTGCGAATGGCGGAACGCATTCCTGCCGGCAAGATCAAAATTGCCGAAAGCGGTATCAGTTCTGTAGCCAACATCAGGCTCTTTAAAGAAAATGGTTTTCGTGGATTCCTGATCGGAGAGAATTTTATGAAAGATTCGCAACCGGGCGAGGCATTTCATAAATTCATAGCGCAACTGGAAACGAAATAATTAACACAGCGATTGCATGGCCAAAACCCTAACACTTAAAATCTGACTACGCTATGCGAGTAAAAGTTTGCGGTATGACACTGCCCGAACAGCTGGAACAATTAGGAAGCCTGGGCGTAACATTTGCGGGATTTATCTTTTATCCAAAAAGTCCGCGCTATGTTTTCAAAGGCCTTACTACCAGCCAGATCAGGAAAGAAAACAATATTAACAAGGTAGGCGTATTTGTAAATGCCTCCATTGAAGAAGTGTTGCACATGGTTGATGAATGCCGTTTGCACATGGTACAGCTGCACGGCGATGAATCACCCAAGTATTGCGAAAAGATCGCTGACTATGTATCGGTTGTAAAAGCATTCCGCATTAGTGAAACGGATAACATTGAGTGGATGATTAAGAATTATATGGACGTGTGCGATATGTTTATGTTCGATACCATGGGCGCAGGTTATGGTGGAACAGGCGTTAAATTCAACTGGAACATGTTAAAAGACGCTACCATTGGCAAACCTTTTTTCCTGAGTGGCGGCATTGAACCGGGTGACGAAGACAGGTTGAACGAATTTTCCACCCTGCCAATAGGCAAAGGCCTGTTTGCAGTAGATATCAATAGTAAGTTTGAAATAAGTCCGGGTATAAAGGACATGGCTAAAGTAAAAGAGTTTGTCACCAGATTGAACAGCAAGTATTAAACTTATTCTATGATCCAAATACGAACGGCTAAGGAAACTGACCTGGAAGCCATTCTGGAGATCTACAACGACGCCGTACTGAACACCACAGCGGTATATGACTATGAAGCACATACTCTGGAAATGCGGCGGCAATGGTTCCGGATAAAAGAAGCGCAGGGCTTCCCGGTATTTGTAGCCGAAGAAGGTGGCCAGGTAATAGGCTTTAGTTCAATTGGTCCGTGGCGTGCCTGGGCAGCGTATAAATATTCAGTGGAGAACTCGATATATGTAGCGGCCGATCAACGGGGTAAAGGCATTGGTAAATTATTGCTGGAACCGTTGATAAAAGCAGCAGAGGAACTGGAAATGCATACCATTGTTGCCGGTATCGACTCTACCAATGAGGTAAGTATAAAATTGCACGAGCGTTTTGGATTTAAAGAAGTGGGCCATTTTACCCAGGTGGGTTACAAGTTTGGCCGCTGGCTCGATCTTACGTTTATGCAGCTGATGTTAAAAACACCTGCACAACCGGTAGAAGGGTAATACTTAAACAATTTTGAACATGACGACGACAACAACATATCAACAACCTAATGTACAGGGGTATTATGGAAAGTTCGGTGGCGCATTCATTCCCGAAATGCTGCACCCGAATGTGGAAGAGCTGCGATCAAAATACCTCGACATTATTTACGATCCTGCTTTCCAAAAAGAATATAAAGCCCTGTTGCACGATTATGTGGGCCGGCCTTCGCCGCTGTATTATGCCAAACGCCTGAGTGAACAATATGGTACGCAGATCTACCTGAAACGGGAAGATCTGTGTCATACCGGTTCTCATAAACTGAACAACGCCCTCGGCCAGATATTGCTGGCGGAGCGCCTGGGTAAGAAGCGCATTATTGCCGAGACCGGCGCCGGTCAACACGGCGTGGCTACCGCCACCGTATGCGCGCTGAAAGGCGTGGAGTGTATTGTATATATGGGTGAGAAAGACATCGAACGTCAGGCGCCTAACGTAGCCCGCATGAAAATGCTGGGTGCTACGGTGATCCCCGCTACCAGCGGCAGCAAAACCTTGAAAGATGCCACCAACGAAGCCATTCGCGACTGGATCAACAATCCTGTTGATACCCACTATATTATTGGCAGTGTGGTAGGACCGCACCCATATCCCGATATGGTGGCGCGTTTTCAAAGCATTATCAGTGAAGAAATACGCCGGCAGTTAAAAGAACAAACCGGCAGTGAATTACCTACCCACGTATTGGCCTGCGTAGGTGGCGGCAGTAATGCAGCCGGTGCTTTTTATCATTTCCTGGAAGAACCAACCGTGCAACTCGTGGCAGTAGAAGCTGCCGGGCATGGCGTGCATAGTGGCTTAAGCGCTGCTACTACCCAGTTAGGCAAACCCGGTGTATTGCATGGCAGCAAAAGCCTGGTCATGCAAACAGAAGACGGACAGGTAGTGGAACCGCACAGTATTTCTGCGGGTCTCGACTATCCGGGCATTGGGCCCTTGCATGCCAACCTGTATGATTCAGGGCGGGGTTTGTTCTTAAGCGCTACTGATGAAGAAGCTTTACAGGCCGCTTTTAACCTGGCTCAAAAGGAAGGTATTATTCCGGCGCTGGAAAGTTCTCATGCGTTGGCCAGCCTGGAGTTTCTGAATCCGGTGAAAGCTAAAAAAACAGAAGCGCCCATACCGGCAAAAGCTATGTTCACCAGGGATTCTACAGTGGTAGTTTGTTTAAGTGGAAGAGGCGATAAAGACATGGCTACTTATATGAAAGCAATGGAAGGGAAATAAAATACCGTTACAAGTTACAGGTTCCAGGTTCCAGGGACCCTGTAACCTGCAACTTGAAACCTGTAACTCTTATTATAGAATGAGCAGAATAAAAGAATTATTCCAACAGAAAAAGAACAATATACTCAATGTATACTGCACGGCAGGCTATCCAAAATTAGAGAGCACCGTGCCGGTAATGAAAGCATTACAGGATAGCGGGGTCGACATGATCGAGCTGGGGATGCCTTATAGCGATCCGCTGGCCGATGGACCGGTGATACAGGCAAGCAGCACCCAGGCCCTGGCCAACGGCATGACCATTGCCACTTTGTTTGAACAATTAAGAGGCTTTCGCCAACAGATATATGTTCCGGTTATTTTAATGGGTTACATGAATCCTGTTTTGCAATATGGCTTTGAACGGTTTTGTCAGCACGCAGCAGATATGCCGATCGATGGCCTCATATTACCCGATCTTCCGGAGTATGAATTTGAAACGGAATACGGTCCTATTATGCAGCGGTATGGGTTGAATTTTATTTTCCTGGTAACCCCCGAAACCGCTGAAGAACGTATTCGCCGGCTGGATAGTTTAAGCACCGGTTTTCTGTATGCGGTTTCTTCTTCTTCCACTACCGGGAAGGACAAGGACATGAATGCGGTGAACAACTACCTGCAAAAGCTACAGGATATGAAACTGAAAAACCCCGTGCTGGTAGGCTTTGGCATAAAAGACAAACCAACCTTTCAACAGGCATGTGAGCACGCCAATGGCGCCATTATTGGCACGGCATTCATCAAAGCACTGGAAAATACCAGCGATGTAGCGGGTACTACCAAAAAGTTTATAACTGATATTAAAAGCTGATAAAACAAAGAATGGACCTGGTAATCATAAAATATAATGCAGGGAATATACAGTCGGTACTGTATGCGCTGGAACGTATTGGCGTAAATGCCGTAGTGACCGATGATGTTGAACAGATACAAAACGCAGGTAAAGTGATCTTTCCCGGAGTAGGAGAGGCCAGCAGCGCCATGCGTTATCTGAAAGAACACAAGCTGGATACGGTTATCAAAAACCTGCAACAACCCGTGCTGGGCATTTGTTTGGGCATGCAACTGATGTGCACTTATAGCGAAGAGAATGATACAACCTGTCTGGGTATATTCGACGAACAGGTTCGTCAGTTTATTCCCCCCTCTCCGGTTGTAGAGGGGTTGGGGGAGAGACCCGGGGGGACCACTGGCCGCGTAAAAGTTCCGCAGATCGGCTGGAATAACATTGTCAACTTAAAAACAAAACTGTTTGCGGATCTGCCAGACAACAGTTATTGCTATTTTGTACATGGCTATTACGCAGCATTAGGTGAACACACCATTGCTACAACAGATTATGTACAACCCTATAGTTCCGCCCTGCACAGGGATAATTTCTATGGTGTACAATTTCACCCGGAGAAAAGCGCCAAAGCAGGCGAGCAGATATTAAAAAACTTTTTGAGTTTA
>NZ_JBJMLX010000287.1:0-18009 GCF_045805085.1 Niastella sp. | reverse complement strand
CCATGGAAGAGCAGGTGGTAGTAGGTTATGGTACTTCTAAAAAAGCAACCGTTACCGGCGCCCTGGAACCACTCAACAATAAAGTTTTCGATAGCAGAGCAGTAACCAACCCTGCTTTGGCGTTGCAAGGTAGCACGCCAGGTCTGGTGATCACCAGAAGTTCTTCCCGCCCGGGTAATGAAGAGCTGGTTATGCAGATCCGTGGTGTTACTTCTGTGAATGGCGGTTCTCCACTGATCGTTATCGATGGAGTACCCGTTGCCAATACCAATGCATTCTTTACCATGAACCCCGATGATATTGAATCGGTGAACGTCTTAAAAGACGGTATGGCCGCCATATTCGGTAGCCGGGCCGCCAATGGCGTTATTTTAATCACTACAAAACGTGGTAAAGGCAAAACCAGGATCGATTATGGATATAATGCGCGCATCAATACAATAGGGATAAAAACCCCTGCACCCAACATGCAGCAATTTGCTACCATGTGGATAGATGCCAACAAAGAAGAAATAAAACCCAATTACTGGGGATGGGCATCATTGGAGAATCTGCAGAAAATGCAGCAGGGCGTTGAGGGTATTTACCACACCACCGAATGGGGCGACATTTTCATTGGCAATGCCAACCGTTTCGATGAATTATTCGCTACCCGCATTTCTCAGCAACACACGTTGAGTGTTGCTGGCTCTTCCGAGAAAACAGCGTATCGTTTATCTGCCGGTTATGCCGATAACCAAGGGCCCCTGGCCACAGCATATGATGGAAAAAAACAGTATAACCTGCGCCTGAATTACGATTATAAACTGGCGGAAAAAATTAAACTGCAAACCGGCGTAACTTATCAAAAGGATCTTACATCAGGCCCTTCCAATGGTTTGCGTATGGACATGATCGCTTATGACCCGCCTTTTTTTCCTGCCAAAAACCCGTATGGTGAATGGTATGCGAACTTCAATACTGCCGGTAATAGAAACTCTACTGCTGCCACTACTGATGGTGGAAGAGATATTAAAGGAAACGACCTGATCAGGATCGACATTAGAGGTATTGCCGAATTGTACAAAGGTCTTGAACTGGAAGCAGGTGCTTCAATACAGTCAAATCAATACCGGTTGGATAATTACCAGCTTACCGTTCCCATGTACAAATGGGATGGTACCCTGGCCGATGAAAAGATCAATCCCGAATCGAACATCCGCGCAGAATCAGATAATTCTTTATATCAGAACTACAGCGCCTTGTTGCGTTATACTAAAACATTCGGTGGCCATCGCATCATTGTTATGGGTGGTTTGAATGCTGAAAAGAATGGCTTTAAAGGATTGTATGCATACCGCACCCTTATAGCCAACGATGGCGTGTATGATTTGAACGTAGCACCTAAAGATTATGTAGAAGGAGCCGGCGGCCGTAACGAATGGGGATTGTATTCTTATATCGGCCGGTTGAACTATTCCTTCAGAGGAAAATACCTGGTAGAGATGATAGGGCGCCGTGATGGATCATCACGTTTTGCTCCCGGCTATAAATGGTCGAATTTTTACAATGCATCTGCCGGTTGGGTAATCACCAATGAAAACTTCATCAGGGACCTGAACATGTATCCCCTCAATTACCTGAAGATCCGGGGCGGTTATGGTATAATGGGTAACAATGTTAACATCGATCTGTACGATTATATTTCTAACGTGGTTGTCGGCAACAGCATATTTGGAAACACCCCTGCCATTCAAAGTGCTGCCAGCCTGGCCCGTAATGGTCTTACGTCACCTGATCGTACCTGGGAGCAGGTAAAAATGGCGAACGTAGGCTTTGATCTTGTTATGTTGAACAACCGCCTGACCGGCCGTTTTGATTATTATCAGAAAAAGAACGATGGCATGTTGATCAATGTGGTGTATCCCGGTGTATTGGGTGGCGATGCCCCTCAAACAAACAGCGGGGTATTGAAAGTGACGGGATGGGAAGCCATGGTAGGCTGGCACGATAAAATTGGCAGCGATTTTAGTTATAATGTATCAGCTAATCTCTCCGACAGCCGCAACAAACTGGTGGCATACGACGGTGCCGTTCTGCCAACGCCCGGGTTGAATCAGGCGATCATTGGCAAGCCTTTGAACTCCTGGTATATGTATAAAACAAGAGGCTTTTTGGCAGATCAGAAAACAGTTGACCTCTTTTATAATAAATACACAGCTCTTGCCCAGGGCGCTATACCTGCAAGAACAGATGATCAGATATTACGTCCCGGCGATACCAGGAAAATGGATGTAAATAAAGACGGCGTTATCGATCAGAATGACGTGAACTTTAAAGGTGATAATGCGCCACACTACACATTCGGTCTTACCCTGGGCGCCTCCTGGAAAAACATCGACTTTACTGCCTTTCTGCAAGGAGTAGGGCAACAATATGTTGAACGGGATGGTTGGCTGGCATACCCCTTCGTTACGTTGTGGTCCAATTTAAACCCTTCTTTCATTGGTAAAACATGGACAGCAGAAAATACCAGTGCTAAATATCCCAGACTTTCAGTGGATGCCGACCGTTCAAAATGGAATTACCTGCATAACGACTTTATGTTGCAGAACAACCGGTATGTTCGGTTGAAAACGTTGATCCTCGGCTATACCCTGCCGCAATCAGTAGTGTCAAGGGCTAAACTGGAGAAAGTAAGGGTTTATTTCTCAGGTAACGACCTGTTTGAATTAACCTCTATTAAAGACGGGTTCGATCCCGAGCAGGGGGCCGATTCAAGATTGACCGGTTATCCGTTTATGAGAACATGGTCCTTTGGTGTTAACGTAGGTTTATAATCTAATATCTGATCAGCGAAAAACTATTATAATGAAAAAGTTGATGATTCCGGTTGCTATCAGTGCCATGATCCTGGGTACTGTGGCATGCCAGAAAAAATTTCTCGATCTGAAACCTGAAGACAGCTTAACGGAAGCGCAGTATTTTAAAACACCTGAACAGTTCAAATACGCTACCAATGAGATGTATGAAAAGATGATAAGCTGGCAGAAGATCGATGAGAGCAATATTTTTGAATTCATGGACTTCGGTTCAGATCTTTCAGCAGACTTTCAACTTCCACAAACAAACTATGCCCGCGGTATAGTGCCGGTTCCATCTGATGATAAGTACTGGAATAATGCCTATGCATATATCCGGGGCGTAAATATCGTGCTTAAAAAGGCGGATGAATATCCGGGCAAAAAAAACGAGATAGCCCAATATGTGGCAGCAGCAAAATTTTTCAGGGCCTGGCATCATTTCTTTCTGCTGAAGCGTTTCGGGGGTGTGCCCATTCTTACCACAGTACCCAATGTAAATGGGAAAGAACTGAAAGCGCCGCGCAACAGCCGGTATGAAATGATTGACCAGATACTGAAAGATCTCACAGATGCCATCAATGGCCTTCCTATTGAGCAGGCCATTTCAAATGCCGACAAAGGCCATTTAAGCAAATGGGCCGCAGAAGCCTTTAAAGCACGCGTGTTGTTATACGAAGCAACCTGGCGCAAATACACGGGCACCTCTACCGATTTTAAAGGTTCAGCCGCACCAGCTGCTGATCAGGTGAACGGGTTTTTAACCGAGGCCGCAGCATTGGCAAAAGATGTGATGCAGAACGGTGGTTATAAATTATGGAATTATAACAGTACGTTAAGCAATCGCAGCAGTTATTACCTTTTTAGTATCGATGGTTCTGCTTCCAACCCCCTTGGGCTCGATAAAACCACCAATAATGAATTTATTCTGAAAAGTATCTATGACCTTAACCTGCGTCCGGGTGGAGTTAATCTTTCCCATACCGTTCAAACCTATATGACGCCCAATCGCAAAATGATGGATATGTTTTTGTGTAAAGATGGATTACCAGTAAACAAGTCCGACAGTTTTCTTGGCTACCACACAGTAGACTCTGAGTATCTGAACAGGGATTACCGTTTGCTGAGCTATGTGCTTGGAAAGCAAAACATACCTGCCCAGGGGAAAATAAAACTGGATGGAAAACTGGGTTATACCTGCTATAAATTCTCTGCTTATAATTACCCCACTTACCGTTCAGATTTACAGGAATCGCAGGATTATCCACAGATCAGGCTGGCCGAAGTGTACCTGATCTATGCAGAAGCATTGATGGAAAAGAATGGTGCTATAAGTGATGGCGACCTGAACATGTCAATTAACCTGTTAAGAGCAAGAGCTGGTGTGGCGCCGCTTTCCAATGCACTGGCCACCAACTATGGATTGAATATGCTGGAAGAGATCAGACGAGAAAGAACGATTGAGTTATATGGGGAGAATTTCCGGTTCGATGATCTGAAACGCTGGGGTATTGCAGAACATGAATTGAATCAGAATGTATGTGGTATGGTAGTGGGAGATGCTGCCTATACAACCGACTTCAGAGATGCCACCGGTAAACCAACCAGTAATTATATTCCTCAAAAATATCCCTACCAGGAAACTACGGTAACTACCGGTGCCGGCAATTTGAAAGTGATCTTGCTCGATATAGCAGAGAACCGGAATTTTAAACGGATGCATTATTTGCTTCCCATACCATTGAAGCAAATTCAGCTGAATCCGAACCTGGTTCAAAACAATGATTATTAAAAGCAGTAGCCAATGGGCAATTGACAAAGAGAGGAGCAAATAAAATTTGTAAGCTCCTATCCAATCGGGAGATAGCAAATTAACTGTCGATTGCCTATTGGCAACTGTTTATTCTGAAAACTGTTAAATCCAAATATATATGAAGATGACTGTTAAAAATATCCGGTTCATAATGGCATTGCTGGCTGTAGCAGCTATATATGCCAGTTGCACCAAGGGGCCCAATATCAAAAACTATACATACCCCGCGCCCGAGCCACAGGGCGTAACTCCTGCCATCGGATTCCCTACCAGTCTGGTAACAATCAATGGTTCTACTTTTGGCGATTATAAAAATGTGGTGAAGGTATTCTTCAATGGAATTGAGTCTGATAGCATCCTGTCCTGTGAAGATGGTAAAATTGTAGCCAGAGTACCTGTTGCAGCTATTTCAGGCCCCGCAAAGGTGGGCTTACAGGTATGGACAAATATCGTTGACTCTATAGGTACTTTTACTGTAAAAGCACCGCCTACTATTAAAACGGCTGATCCGCTTACCGGTTTGCCAGGTGATACGGTTCGAATATATGGTACCGGTTATGGCACTGATATGGCAAAAGTAAATGTTACTTTCAAAGGCATAGCTGCTACAATAGCATCCCTGGAAGATACAGTGATCACTACCACTGTACCAGTAGGAACCAGCAGCGGTGACATTGCTATAACTGTGGAAGGATATCCGGTAAAGGGTCCGGGGTTTAGTATTCTTGTTTCTGTTCCAACCCCGGTTTACGCGCTTGATTTTGAAAACAACCTGGTTGACAGAATAAGTGGAGTGGCTGCCACCTATAATAAGGGCACTGCAGGTGACATTACCTACGAACCCGGACAACGTGGATTGGCTGCCAGATTCCCTGGTTTTACGCCTACTACATGGAACAACTCCGGTACCGTTTCAATACCTCCGGCAATTATGCCGGTTTTTAAACAAAGAGAGTTTACAGTGACCTGCTGGGTCAATTGGGCAGCGGGAAGAAATATCTATCCAGACCCGATCTTTGAATTTGGTGAGGTTAGAGGTACCCGTATTACATTCCTCACAAGAATGGGTTCGGGTTCAAACTCCTGGAACGGTTCAGCCAGTAGAATGGTAGGCCGTTACCTGCTTACGAATAAAGTGCCGGTAGGTGGCCCCACCTATACAGCTGTCGATGATTATGTAATTGCTTCCAATGCTCCGGTGTTACCATACGACTGGAGACACGTAGCCTTTGTATTTTCTTATTCGAAGCTGACTATGAAGATCTATATAAATGGTGTAGAAGTTGGAACAAAAAACATTACAAGAGCAGACGAAGACCCCTTCCTGATGACTATTAATAAGGCCAGCATTGGCGGTTACGCATTCGGTTCTGGTACCGAAACGAATTATGCCGGACTAATGGATAATTTCAGGATCTATAACCAGGCATTATCTGCAGATCAGATCTATACTGATTTCTATAAGAAATAGCGACATACACCAATTTTCAAAAGCCCGATTATACTATGAAACAACTCACTGTTTTTGCTGTTCTCGCCCTGTTGTTGAGCCTATCAATGGTTGATTGCTCAAAAAAGGGAAACGAAGAACCAGATGACCTGGCTGATACAACCGGGTTAGCAACTATTAAATATATTGATACGCTGCCGGCAGGTACACCATTCAAACATCCGGGAACACTGCATACAAATGAGGATTTTGCTCGCATAATAGCAGCCCTGAATAGTAATATGGAACCATGGGTTAGCGGAGATAGCATGTTGAACAAGAATTCACATGCAGATTCAAATTATAACCCCAACCCCGTAGTGAAACTGATCAGAGGGGGTAATAGCCGGGAAGAACCCGAGCCGGATAATTATTCCCGTGCCTTCAATGACGTAGCAGCTGCCTATCAAAATGCACTGCACTGGCGGATTTCCGGCAAAACCGCATATGCCGAAAAATCAATCCAGATCTTGAATGCCTGGGCGGCTACCTGTACAAAATTAAGCGGTGACCCCAACATGTACCTGGCTGCCGGTTTCTATGGCTACCAGTTTGCTGTTGCCGGTGAACTGATGCTTGACTATAAAAACTGGAAACCCGAAGACATTGCTGCATACAAACAATGGATGATGACGGTGTTTTATCCAGTAAACCATTCATTCTTGAAGGAACACAATGGCGCCTGTATCGATCACTATTGGGCTAACTGGGACCTGGGTAACATTGCTTCTGTTATGGCAATCGGTATCCTCACTGATAACCGTACGCTCTATAACGAAGCCGTGAATTATCTTCAACGAGGTGGTGGAAACGGAAATCTGCGCAAAGCCATTTATTATATCCATAAAGACGAAGGACTGGGGCAATTGCAGGAAAGCGGTCGCGATCAGGGACATGCTACACTGGTAATGGCCATGTTAGGTACTATATGTGAAATGGCCTGGAACCAGGGTGATGATTTTTATGGCTTTAATGACAATGCGGTGCTGAAAGCTTCGGAATACACCGCCAGGTATAATGTGGCTGAGTTGCCGGTACCATTTAAGCAATACGATTATCATGATTGTGATACCACCATCGCCCAAACTGTGATCAGTGATGTGGAAAGAGGTACGGTTCGTCCTATTTGGGCAATGATCTACAACCACTATGTGAAACGTAAAGGTATGACAGCGGCTTACACCCTTCTGGGCGTTAATACAACAGCACCCGAAGGCGGTGGCGGTGACTACGGACCAAACAGCGGCGGTTTCGACCAGCTTGGTTTCGGCACCCTGATGTTTTCACGATAAACTGTTTATGATATAATATCAGAAAGGCAAGATCCAATATCCAAAGTCCAATATCCTGAATCCAATATCCTAAGATCCAGTATCCGGAGATCCAATATCCAAAGATCCAATATCCGCCGTTCCAATCCGGTACATTTTAATGGCTTCCCGTCGTAAGTCAGGAGACACCGGGAAATTAGCTAAAGCCCCCGACCGCAACATCGGGGGCTTTTTTTATTTCATTCGAATATACTTTTCAATGTTCAATCGGTTAATGTCAGTGCCTTCAACTTTTTCAACACCCTGTTGAATCAGGGTGTCGTTTTTTATAGTAACCGTAAATTGAAAATCATTGTTCTCCCACTGGCGGTCGCTGCAATATTCGAGGTGCTCGGTGTAAATACTATCTTTTATCGAGTACTTACCACCGCCTGCAGAAAACAGTGCAGTCGCAGTGTCCTTGCCTTTATTTAAGTCATGGCTCATAAAAGCAAAGTGCGTGTCGTTGATGATCTTGATGAATTGTTTGTTGCCGGTGTAATCAGTAACAGTGGTGTGGCCTTTCTCAATTAATGATCCGGACAATAATTTCCAGGTGCCGGCAATAGGGAAAGTGGTTTTTTTTGTTGTACAGGATGCAGAAGCCAGCCATGTAATAAATGTAATAACTACAGCAATCGATTTCATGAGGATGGTTGTTTTATTAAAAATAGCATGACTTATTAAAATAACATTAGAAATCTATTAAAAACACGGAACATTTTTCTTATCTTAGGATCCTTCCTTTCTGCCTGTCATTAATGAAATGTTATTGCGCTGCATAAGTGATTAAAACTTGCCATGAATTATTTGCTGGTTTTCATTTAACCATTAATTTTACGACTCTTGCCATCAAACTGACCATCAACAATTATTATTTGTAGCCAGATCATGAAAGGGTTGCTCAAATTTGTTTTACTATTATGTATTCTCTTATTGGCAGGAAATGCGCATACGACTCATCCTCGTATAGGTTTCTTTCCAGGAAATACTTTTGAGCCATCAGTACCGGGTAATTATTCAAAAGACCACAACGACCGGTTACTAAGCAGCAACGCGCCCATAAACAAAAAAGGTTCCCACGACAAATTAAAGGCTACAGAAGTTGATGATGATGACGACCTGCGGGCATCCAAAAAGAATGTAGGTACTATTTGTATTTCTTTTTTATATACTGAGGCATCAGACTGCACAACCATGTTCCGTAAAAGTAGTCTGCCTTTTTGCGAACATTTTTCCCTAACCTCTTCCTTCAAATTCATCATCCACCGGGTGATCAGGATTTGATTCAACTTCCTTTACAGTCGTAGGACTGCCCAATCGTATTCACTTTTTTATTGTATTGCTTGCCTGTATAGCATTCGACTATAGAGATCAGGTGTGTTATGCGCCGTACTGAAAACGAATTTCAGGCAATTCTGAATAAGACCCCCCATATAAATTATGAAAAGAACGCTCACGCTGCTGGGCTTGTGTGCCATTGTGTGCTATACAAGCTGCAAACAAAAAGAAGAAACCAAAGAAGAACCCACCAAATTATTGGTGACCAGTCCTGTTAAAATGGACACAACTGTAACCAAAGAGTACGTATGCCAGATCAAATCCATACGTAACATTGAACTGAAAGCCCAGGAGAAAGGTTACCTGGAACGCATTTATGTTGACGAAGGTCAGCATGTAAAAGCAGGCCAGTTGTTGTTCAAGATCATGCCTAACATTTACCAGGCTGAACTGGAGAAAGCGGATGCGGAAGCGCAGGCGGCAGACATTGAAGTAGCAAACACCCAGTCGCTGGCCGACAGAAAGATCGTATCTCAAAACGAACTGGCGCTGGCCAATGCAAAAGCAAAAAAAGCAAAAGCAGAACTGGCGCTGGCCAAAGTACACCTGCAGTTTACCGAGATCAGAGCGCCATTCGATGGCATCATCGACCAATTGCATTTAAAACAGGGAAGCCTGGTTGAAGAAGGTGAATTGCTCACCAGCCTTTCAGACAATAACCAGATGTGGGTTTACTTCAACGTGTCTGAACCCGAGTACCTGAACTATAAAACAACAGTGAAGGGAAATGACAAAATGAAGGTGAGCCTGCAAATGGCCAATAAAGAAGTTTTCAAACACCCCGGTGTGGTGGAAACCATTGAAGCCGAGTTCAACAACGAAACCGGTAACATTGCTTTCAGGGCCACCTTCCCTAATCAGGAAGGATTGTTGCGTCATGGTGAAACCGGCAGCATTCTCATGAAAGAGCAGGTGAAAAATGCCATCATCATTCCACAAAAAGCCACGCTGGAGATCATGGATAAAAAATATGTGTACATCGTGAATAAAGACAACGTGGTGAAATTAACCCCCATCACGATTGCTGCTGAAATTCCGGACTTATATATCATCCAGGACGGGGTAACTGAAGGCGACAGGATATTGCTCGAAGGCATCCGCAAAGTACAGGACGGTAATAAAATTACCTATGACTTTGAAGAACCTTCAAAGGTAATGTCTCAGTTAAAGCTGGAATCGGAATAAATAACCAATTGGCAATAGGCAATGAGCAATAGGCAAGGTCTGATCGAATATCAGGAGCCCTATTCACCATTCACCATTGACCATTCACCAAACGAAAGAACATGTTTAATATATTCATGAAACGGCCGGTCTTTGCGATCGTGCTATCCCTGGTTATTGTCTTCATGGGGATACTGGCCATCAATACCCTTCCAACCTCGCAGTTCCCCTCCATTGCGCCACCACGGGTAATCGTTAGTGTGGCTTATCCGGGCGCCAGTGCCGATGTGTTGGTAAAATCAGTACTCATCCCGATGGAAAAAGCCATCAACGGGGTGCCTGGGATGAAGTACATGACATCAGATGCTACCAGCGCCGGTGAGGCCAACGTACAGGTGGTATTTGACCTGGGAACCGATCCCAATGCGGCGGTAGTAAACGTAAAAAACCGCATCGAACAGGTAACAAACCGGTTGCCTGTACTGGTACAACGCGAAGGTATCATCGTTAACATTCTGCAACCAAACATGTTGATGTATGTGAACGTGTTTAGTACCGACAAGCATGCCGATGAGAACTTTCTTTACAACTTCACGAACGTAAACATTCTGCGTGAGCTGAGCCGCGTAAAAGGTATCGGTAGTGCGCAGATCCTCGGTAGCCGTCAGTATGCCATGCGTATCTGGTTAAAACCCGATCGCATGCGGGCATATAATGTGTCAACCGATGAAGTGATGGAAGCCCTGGGTGAACAAAGTGTCATCGGTTCGCCCGGCAGGTTGGGTCGAAGCGATGGTAAACGTTCCGAAGCATTGGAATATGTATTGACCTATCAGGGCCGGTATAACCAGCCCGATCAGTATAAGAATGTGATCATTCGCGCAAAACCTGATGGAGAACTTCTTTACCTGAAAGATATTGCCGATGTGGAATTGGGAAGTGAGTTCTATGATATCTATTCAAACCTCAATGGCCACCCATCTGCGGCCGTGGTATTGAAACAGACCTATGGTAGTAATGCGCAGGATGTAATCAAAGCGATCAAAGCCAAGCTGACAGAACTGAAAAAGGAATCTTTCCCCCCGGGAATGGATTATGAGATCGACTATGACGTATCGAACTTCCTCGATGCCTCAATTGAAAAAGTGTTGCACACATTGGGTGAAGCCTTCGTGCTGGTGGCCATTGTGGTGTTCATATTCCTGGGCGACTGGCGTTCAACGTTGATCCCCACGCTGGCGGTACCCGTATCGCTGATCGGGTCGTTCTTCTTTATGCAGTTGTTTGGGTTGAACATCAACCTGATCACGCTGTTCGCATTGGTGTTGGCGATTGGTATTGTGGTAGATAACGCCATTGTGGTAATTGAAGCGGTGCATGCCAAAATGGAAGAGACGCATATGTCGCCGTACAATGCCACCAAACAGGTGTTGCATGAGATCAGCGGCGCCATCATCGCCATCACGTTTGTAATGGCGGCGGTGTTCATCCCGGTGGCGTTTATGTCGGGCCCCGTAGGGATCTTCTACCGGCAGTTCGCCATTACCATGGCAACGGCCATCGTACTCTCGGGTGTGGTAGCGTTAACATTAACCCCGGTGCTGTGCGCCATGTTATTAAAGAACACGCATGGCAAACCAAAAAGAAAGACGCCGATCAATATGTTCATCGGTGCCTTCAACCGTGGATTTGAAAAACTGACCGGCCGGTATAGCAGGTTTATGGAAAGGATCGTGAGCCGGCGTGTGATCACCTTTGTATTATTGGGAGGATTCTGTTTTGGCATCTTTGGAATTGGTAGATCACTGCCTACCGGTTTCATCCCCAGTGAAGACCAGGGGATGATCTATGCCATCATTCAAACCCCGCCCGGTTCAACCCTCGAAAGAACGAACGACCTGGCGAAGCGTGTACAGGAGATTGCCGAAAAGGTAGATGGGGTACAATCTGTATCGGCACTGGCTGGTTATGAGGTGTTGACCGAAGGTCGTGGATCCAATGCCGGTACCTGTATCATCAGTTTGAAAGACTGGGCCGAGCGTAAGCATAATGTAACCGAGATCATAAAAGAACTGGAAGAAAAATGTCATGAGATCCCTGGCGCTACCATCGAGTTCTTCGGGCCGCCAGCCGTACCTGGTTATGGTGCTGCGGGCGGTTTTGCCCTGCGTTTGCTCGATAAAACCAACAGCGACAATTATACCGACATGGAAAAGGTGAACGATGATTTTATGGCCGCGCTCAGAAAACGTAAAGAGCTTACCGGTTTATTCACCTTCTTCAGCGCCAATTATCCTCAATATGAATTGGAGATCGATAACAAGGCCGCCATGCAAAAAGGCGTATCCATCGGAAAAGCCATGGACAACCTGTCCATCCTGATAGGTAGTACCTATGAGTTAGGTTTTATTCGCTTTGGTAACTTTTTGAAGGTATACGTACAGGCTTCCCCTGAATACCGGGCGCTGCCAGATGATCTGTTGAAACTATATGTAAAGAACAACCGGGAGGAAATGGTGCCTTATTCAGCATTCATGTCAATTAAAAAATCACATGGTCTGAATGAGATCACCCGGTACAACATGTATAACTCATCAGCCATTCGCGGGGAACCCGCGGCGGGCATAAGCAGTGGTGAGGCCATCAGGATCATCCAGGAAGTGGCAGATAAAACATTGCCCCGTGGGTATGGTATCGACTGGGAAGGTTTGTCGAAAGACGAATCGGCGCGTGGTAATGAAGCCGTGATCATTTTCGGCATCGTACTGTTGTTTGTGTATTTGATCCTGGCAGCCCAATACGAAAGCTTTATTCTGCCGTTGTCGGTGATCCTGTCACTGCCTGCAGGTGTGTTTGGGTCGTTCCTGTTGATCAAGGCAGTAGGACTGGCAAACGACATTTACGCCCAGGTAGGGTTGATCATGCTGGTAGGTTTGTTGGGTAAGAACGCGGTGTTGATCGTGGAATTTGCTGCGCAGAAACACCGGGCAGGCATGACCGTATTCCGTGCCGCCATGGAAGGCGCCAAAACGCGTTTCCGCCCTATCGTAATGACCTCGCTTGCCTTTATTGCCGGGTTGGTGCCGCTGGTGGTTGCTACCGGTCCGGGCGCTATCGGTAACCGTACCATCGGTTCATCCGCATTGGGTGGAATGCTGATCGGTACGCTGGGAGGGGTAATAGTGATCCCCGGATTGTATTACCTGTTCGCTAAAATAGCTGCCGGTCGCAAGCTCATAAAAGGTGAAGATGAAAATCCATTAACAGAAGAAATCGATCATCATGTTGAAAAGTAACCTATTGAAACTACTGGGTATCGGGTGTGTTTGCCTCACGTATGCCGCCTGTAAATTGCCTGTTGTAGCCACTAAAACAGAAAACAAATCGGTGCCTGCGGGTTTTAACAACTCCCAGGACACCGTTAATATGGCCACGGTGAAATGGAAAAGCTATTTCACCGATCCCAACCTGGCTTCGCTTATCGACACTGCGTTGAAGAACAACCAGGAATTGAATATCACCTTACAGGAGATAGCCATCACCAAAAACGAAATAACCGCCAGAAAAGGGGAGTACCTTCCCTTCGTGGGGATAAGAGGCGGAGCAGGGGTTGAAAAAGTAGGCCGCTATACCAGCCAGGGTGCAGGTGACGCTACTACCGAAATAAAACCCGGTAAGGAAATGCCCGATCCGCTGCCCGACTTTTTAATTGGCGCCTATGCTACCTGGGAAGCAGACATCTGGCACAAACTGCACAATGCAAAAAAAGCAGCCGTTGCCAGATACCTGGCAAGCATAGAAGGCCGGAACTTTGTGGTCACGTCGTTGATCGCCGAGATTGCCAATTCTTATTACGAATTACTGGCGCTGGATAACCAGTTGAAGATCGTTGATAGCAATATCACCATTCAAACCAACGCGCTGGAAGTGGTGAAACAACAAAAAGAAGCAGCCCGGGTTACGGAGCTGGCTGTACGTAAATTTGAGGCGGAAGTGTTCAACACCAAAAGCCTGCAATACGGCATACAGCAGCAGATCACGGAGACCGAGAACCGCATCAATTTTTTGTTGGGTCGTTTCCCACAACCAATTACCAGGGACGACAAGTCTTTAAATGCGGCCTTACCGGCCACTATTCAAACCGGTATACCTTCACAACTGTTGAGCAACCGGCCCGATATAAAGCAGGCCGAGCTGGAACTGTCTGCCGCCAAACTGGATATCCAGGTGGCAAAAGCAAAGTTCTATCCCTCAGTTGGTATTAGTGCAGGAGTGGGTTGGAATGCGTTTAGCCCAACCTATTTGTTCAGAACGCCCGAGTCGTTATTGTATTCACTCGCAGGCGAACTGGTAGCGCCGCTGGTAAACAAGAATGCGATAAAAGCAGAATACGTAAATGCCAATGCGCGGCAAATACAGGCGGTTTACAATTATGAGCGTACTATTGTAAACGCGTATGCGGAAGTGGCCAACCAGGTAGTAAAGATCGGTAACCTGGCAAAAAGCTACGACCTGAAATCGCAACAGGTAGTTGCCCTGACCCAGTCTATAGATATCTCGAACGACCTGTTCAAAAATGCCCGGGCCGATTATATGGAAGTGTTATTGACCCAACGCGATGCCCTGGAATCGAAATTTGAACTGGTTGAAACCAGGATGCAGCAAATGAAAGCCATGGTGAATATTTACCAGGCACTGGGTGGCGGTTGGAACTAACCGAATATTATTGATGAAACATTGATAGCCCCCCTTCTTTCCTCCTCCTCCAACTGGCGGAGAGATTGGAGGGGGCCCTTTTGGTACTTATACCGGTTATAAATAAGTACTTCCACGCTCCGTTATACCATGGCAAAAGCATAAATTGCAGTAACCAAACACCCGCACGATCTTTCCCCTCACGTATCCTGCCTGCCCTAAGATTTATTGATCGTAAATCATTAGCCATGGTATACCCCAACAACGATTTTTCTGCTTATGTAGATGTTGTATGTAAGCAATACAATTTTAAACTCACTGATAACTTCTTTGTAAAGCTGCTTAAAATACTCCCCGTGCTCATCTGGCGAACGATAAAGGACGCCTGTATCGAGCTGTTTTTTTTATTCGCCTTTTGGATGGTGCTGGCAAAAATGTCGCAGGGACGCGATCTTATTGTAAGTCTGTTTGAACCCGAAGGCATTTATGGCAAAACGCGTATCGTGTTTACCACGCTGGCTGTATTGAGTCTCTCCGTAAGTATGTGGATCATACCTGCATTTATGTTTCATGAGCGGGAGTTAAGAACAAAAGAAGAACAACGCCCCAACTACCCGTTACATGATCACCTGTTCTTTATGCACCGCGTATTGCCCCTGGTACCCTTCTGGTTACTGGCGGCAGTCTTATTCAACGATCACTCGATCCTGTTTTTATTGGCCGGCCTGCTGCAACTGGTATTGCTGTTTTACTATAATAGATGGATCATCAATCAACGCACCCGTAACAAGATCCTGATGTTTGTAGGCGCCATATGGACGTTGATAGCAGTCTGGTTCTTTGCGATCTTTCACCAGGAATACACGCAGGCAAAAGTGTTGCTGGCGATAAATCTGTATGTGTTGTCCGTGTTTGTGTATTTGGTCTATCACCAGGCTGATAACCGGATCCTGCGCGTGCATGCCTCGGGCGTGGTGCCCGGTGAATCGTTGATCACCAAATACAAGCTCAACAGCATCATTTATTTTTCCTGCCTGTTAGCCCATACCCTCATCGTATTGTTGATCTACTACCTGCCTTTCCGGTTGAGTTTTGCGCCGGAGTCGTTGATGCTGTACATGTTCTCGGTGTATGTCTTTGCCATCGATCTCTTTCTGTACATCATCAACGTATCAAAAAGAAGGCAATTGGCTGCCGCATTAGTAGGAATGGGTGTGGTGATTGTAATGGGCGTCTTTCACTGGCATCTCAATACCAGTCATTACACCATGGACCCGAATGCCAACGGAACGCTGTTTGTGAATAGCCAGCGCGATGATTTTTCAGCAAGATATGAAGCGTTGAAAAAAAACATTGAAGCGAACAGGAGCGGGGAGCCGTATCCCGTTATCTTGGTAAGCGGCGAAGGCGGCGGCTCACGGGCCGGGCTGTGGCTCAGCCAGAACCTGATAAATTTTGATTATGATACCAAGGGCGCGTTTCGCAATCACATTTTTTCCATGTCAACTGTATCGGGCAGCTCGGTAGGCTTGGGCACTGTGTTCACCTTTTGGGATAATACCCGCGATGCCACCAATATCGACAGCAGCTGGCTGGAGTTACCGGCAACCATCTATGCGAATAATTATGTAGGCAGTTCTATCCGGGGTTTGCTGCTTACCGATCTGTATAAATCATTGGTGCCGGGCAACTGGAAAAAAGACCGCAATTCCACCTTACAGAATGAAGAAGCAAAAGCTACGGCAAGAGCTGTACTGAAAGCAAAGGGCTATAAAGATTGGGATGACTGCGACATTGACGACAGCGGCATGACGTTGAAAAAAGATTTTATGTATTTCTTTTATGAGCAAAAGGACAACGGCATGCAGTACCGGAAGCACACGCCCATTGTGCTGATAAATACCTGTAGAAGTAACGATGGCCGCCGCGGCATTTTCTCTTCCATTAAACTGGGTGAAACTTATTTTAACGAAGCCATCGATGTAGCCGGTTATTTGTATGAAGATTCCGTTTGCGACGATAACGGGGTGCGGCGTTGTAAAGGCATAAAAATGCCCATTTCGTTGGGACAGGCCTGTAATACCAGTGAGTTGTTCCCCCTGTTTAGTGCACCCGCGTATGTGAATGGATTGGGCAGTTTTGTAGATGGCGGCTATCATGAAAATTCAGGATTGAAATCAACCCTGGATATTTACCAGCAGTTAAAAATTAAGCTCGATAAAGAACCGCCAAACGGTAAATACAAGATCTATATCATGTACCTGAAAAACGGTTCAGGCGAAAAAGAGTTGTATAAGAAAATGGAAAGCGAACCGGTCTTACTGCAACCGCTGCACGCATTGTTCAGTCAGCCGTTTGAAGGCAGCGCTTCTTATTTTGAAGAAAAGGCAAGGTATGTAGGCGCGGTAGATGAAAACGTCGTGTTCCTCCCCATAAAATTAAATCCTAAGAACCTGGTCAATGCTAATTTAGCTGGCGTGACTGATAACCACAAAAAACGATTGGAATCAGAGATCTTAAAAGACCTCATCAACGATATAGTCGTAAACAGCAATGGCACAAAAGATACTATTCTGAATTTCCCATTGGCGCGCTGGTTGTCGAAAACCGTTATCAACCGCATGCAAATGTGTGCTTCACCGGCCCACCGGAACGTAGAAGTGAATCAATTGCTGGAACAGGTAAAAAGAGTGAACAGTGTGTCAGCGCCTACCAATGAGCCATTTATGAAATACCCGGTACACCAGGAGTTAAAGATGCCGGAAGATACCGTAGGCAGGAACAAGATCAGGAAAGCATTTCTAAATTATTAAATTTCTTTATTTTATCCCCCTATGGCATGGTATTTTGGGTACCTGTACAAAAATAATAACATGCCTTGGTGGGAAAGAATTATAGGGGGAAACACGCTGTTAAACTGGTTTATTGCCATAGGCATAATAGTGGTTTCATGGGCTATAATACGCGTAGGCCGCGTAGTATTGTTAAAACGGTTTAAAGCATATTCTGCCAGAACCCGTACTACCTTAGATGATTTTATTGTACACCTCACCGAAGGCGCCTTGTTGCCTGCGTTATACCTGGGCGCCTTGTACCTGGGCATTTCTTACCTTATAGTAAGCGCCAAAGTAAACAGGCTGCTGCACATAGCCGTAATGGTGGTGGTAACGTTTATTATCATTAAGACCATTGCCTCAGCATTGAATTATTTGATCAATAATGCGCTGGGCAATGATGCCGAAGACGTTGAAAAAAAGAAACAGGCCCGGGGAATTATTCTAATTATAAATATTGTGTTATGGATCCTGGCGCTTGTTTTTCTCATCAACAACCTTGGGTATAATATTACTTCCGTTG